>JAIPDZ010000153.1 GCA_021737425.1 Deltaproteobacteria bacterium | reverse complement strand
CCGGAGGCCTACGAAAAAATGGTCCTTGAACCTGCCCGGTATACCTTTACGAGGCCGCTGGGAGAACCCTAAATTCGGTACAGCCCTCGGCAGCATTTTTTCGGGTCTTCTTCAGTTGGTTGTGTCCTCACATTCCCTGATCCGTCTTCCCAAAGATTGCATCAGTTCGATGGCCACGGACGGGTATTTCTTGATCTCTTCCCGGATGTTCCATTGATCCAGGCAGAGCACCTCGGTCTTGGTCCGGGCCACTACACTGGCGGTCCGCACATAATCATCAATGAGGGCCATCTCCCCGAAATAGGCGTGGGGCCCGAGCCTTCTCAGGGACCTTTCACTCTCGTGCCCCAGATTTTTTATGACCTCTACTTCTCCGGTCACCACGATGAAAAGACGGCCGTCTCTCGCGCCTTCCCTGATAATGATATCCCCCTTCTCATACCGGTGACGGACCGCAGTCTTTGCCAATCGCCGCAAGTCCCGCGGTTTCATCAATGAAAACAAAGATACACCGCTCAGGATCTCCGCATCGCCCATATGTCCCTCGCTTATCCCCCTTTTGGTAATCGATCTCGGGACCAAAACGGGTTCTCAAAAATAAAAGGGGTTGAGCTGCATGCCCTAACCCCTTGAGTTTACTGGTGGAGCTGAGGGGGATCGAACCCCTGACCTCATGACTGCCAGTCATGCGCTCTCCCATCTGAGCTACAGCCCCGATCTGAGACCTTCTTACCAGAAACCCACCGAAGATGTCAATATCATATTGACATGGAGACACAATTTTTAGTATATTTAAAATTTATGGGTTAATGGACAATGTCATCAACTTAAGGCGCTATCGCCTTGTCACTGCGCGCAAACGTCATTCCGGGCCTGACCCGGAATCCAGTCTTTTCAAAGACTTCTGGACCCCGGCTCCCGGATCGGGGTCCGGGACAAGCTTCGCCGGGGTGACGAGCGAACTATTGGAACCTTGCTTAAGTTAATGACATTGGGTTAATGGAGAAACGTGCCGGAGTGGTGAAACTGGTAGACGCGCTGGACTCAAAATCCAGTGGACCTTGCGTCCGTGTCGGTTCGATTCCGACCTCCGGCACCATTTACCATCAAGCGGTTACTCTTTCCGTGCTTTCTTTTTTGCCTGTCAGACGGCGGCATAACGCCTGCATCGAGACCTTTGAAAAACGTCCCCTTTTGGTCGTTCTCGGCGTCAGGCTCAAATTTCACTCCTCGAAAATTAAAGTCCCCCCAGAGGGCCTCCAAGGGTCCCGCATCATTACCTCCCCGCCAACACCGCCGTAATTTTTTTGGACAGCTGGGTGAACGAAAACGGCTTCTGGATAAACCCATCGGCCCCCATGTCTAAAATCTCCTGTGCAGGCCCGTCAATGGCATATCCGCTGAACACAATCACCTTGAGGGTGGGCCGGGCCTCCATAAGCAGCGGATAGAGGTTTCCCCCCTCCATATCGGGGAGTTTTATATCCAACAGTGCAAGGTCAACCCGGCTCTCAAGCGTTTCAGCGAGGTGTAGGGCGCTCTCTCCTGTTTTAGCGGTGAAAACCTGATACCCCAGTCGGTCCAACATGGCCCGTGTGGCATCCAGCACCATGTCTTCATCTTCGATGATCAGTATGGTACTACTTCCTTTCGGGGCTTGGATCTCGGTTATCTCCGTTCTCTTCACTTCAATGGGTACGATTGGAAAGTATATCCGGACCACGGTTCCTTTGCCCACCTCCGAGTCCACGTAAATGAAACCGCCATGGTTCTTGACAATGCCATACACGGCAGCCATCCCCATGCCCCTACCCTGAAACTTGGTAGTGAAAAAAGGTTCAAATATCCCATCTCTCGTCTCCGCTTCCATGCCCTTGCCATCATCCGCTACGGCGAGACAGACATAAGATCCGGGCTTGAGACCGGGATAAGCCTGGGCATAAGCCTCATCAACGTCCTCATTTTTCACACTTATCCGGATGGTGCCGTTGTCTTCCACCGCCTCGTTTGCATTGGCCAATATGGCGGATAAGACCATCTGCAATTGCGTATAGTCCCCCTCCACGTAGGAAGTGTTTTCCTGGAAGTGTGTCTCCATCTTGACCGCAGGCTTGAGCTTATGTCGCACAATGGGCAAAATCTGCAGCACAAAATCATTTAGCTTCAGCGCTTTTGGTTGGTATTTTCCCCCTCGGGCATAGGCCAGCAATTGGTCGGTCAACCGAGACATGCGGTGACCGGAATGTTTCATAGTGTCAATGGACTTCTTCATTTCAGTATCTTGGGGTAAATCCATTTCGAGCAATTCAAGGTTTCCTATGATGCCCATCAAGGCATTGTTGAATTCATGGGCCACACCTCCTGCCAGTGTGGCGATGGCTTCCATTTTTTGGGCATGCTGGAGCTGGGCCTCCAACCTTGCTTTCTCTCTTTCTGCCTTCTTTCTTGGGGAGATATCGCGGTAAATGACCAGAAATCCGATCCGAACACGGTCGACAATGACCGGGGCCGAGCGGAGAGATACCTCAACCAGGGTGTCATCTTTACCCTTGCGCACCGTCTCCACATCAATCGTCTCCCCGGAGGTGATCCGCCGGCGATAGGCATGGGCCTCCTCAAGACGATCCAATGGTCCAACCAGGTCGCTGATGTTCTGACCAAATGCGTCTGCCATGGTATACCCGAACATGGTGGTAAACTGGGAGTTTATCTCCGTGATGATCCCGTTCTCATCAAAGGTGGCAATGGCATCGGGCATGTTGTCCACCAATCCCTCAAAGTAGGCTTTCTGGTAATGCACCTCCTCTTGCGCCTTTTTTCTCTCGCCGATCTCCTCTTGGAGTTTGAGGTTTTGGGTGCGCAATGCTTCCCGCATGTCATTGACCTGGCGTCCCATCAATGCGAAGCAGAGGGTTACAAGAGAAAAGGAGGACCACACGATGAGCTCCCTGTCCAATTGGATCACCAGTGGATGGAATTTGCATAATACCATAATTACCGCCCCATACAGGATAACTGTAACGTTGCAATAAAAATTCAAACAAAATCATGCCTGGAGGGTAACACTTTTGTCCTCTGGTTTTTGGTTAAACAGGGTCTCGATGAGAGCCCAGACCTTTTCTTTTTGGGTTAGTTCGAGATCTTCTTTAGCTCCGATGGCATCGAGGATCTGTTTCTTGATTGGCCCCACATACCGTGCGGTTTGGAGCAGTTTTTCGATTGACTGCTGACATCGTTTTATGGCCATTCTTCTGAGAGATGCGAAAGACCCTGATATCCCTGCAATGGCCATTGAAACAATGCCCTCTATGGTTGGTGTTTGGTCTTCCTTTTTTTGCTGAACCTCTCTTTGGATATCGAGCATGACATCGTAGTTGTACCGCTGGCGGCAATACTCGGCATGTCGCTCATTATCCATCTCTTTCTGGATGTTTCTGAGGATCCCAAAAAAGTATGAGAGGTTTTTTCGTCTCTCATCTCGGCCAATTGCTTTCAGGAATGCCTCCTCGGATTTGTGGATGGCCTCGATGTCATGGTAGCGGATGCAATGTTCCGCCCTTTTGAGCTCTGCCGGTTCGGGTGTCAAAGCGTGGTGCCGGATAATAAAATGGAGTCTGTCCAGTTTGGGCTGATGAGGATCTGGGGCGTTCTTGGCCTCCCTGTGGCGCAAAAGCCTTTCCCTTTCCTTTTGGCGATCTGCCTCAGATACAGGGATCTCCATTTGTACCTGGGGAATCACACCGTCGGTCTTTCGCAGGGCCATCTGGTTGCGCATCTTCACGTAGACCGAGATGACCGCAGAGAGGACGCTCCTGACCAGGGCCATAGAGGATGACGTATCCAGGTGGATGGTTCCGATGACCCTTTTCATATGGGAGAACGCTCCCTCGTCTGTGCCGTTTCCTTTGGGGTTTCCTGGCCCAGCAGGCACAACCTCGATATGGTGGGCTTCAAGGTATTGCCTGACCTCATCGCTCAAGTTGGCGCTTCCATGGTCAAATACAACCCCCAGCGGAATTCCCCATCGAGAGCAATGCTGCTCCAGAACGTCAAGCACGGCTCTGGAGGTTTCTGTTTCATGAACACCGAACCCCGTATGGCAGAAACTGCCCACATCAACCCCCAACTCCACCATCATCTTCACCGCTTGATCGTTGACCCATACCGTAAACTCACTGCCATCCAGGCTCAACAGCCCATTGGGAATCCGCTGGGACAGGTTCCGGTAAAACAAAGGCCTCCTTTTCCGGGTTTCCACCTTCCACAAGTCATTGGCCGTCAGGATCTCCTCCACGGTCTTCCGTCCCAGGTTCAGCTGCAAATTACAATTTACAGCACGGGTGAACTCCTTGATCCGGATACGCTGGTTCCGGGATTCCCATTTTCGGGCTTCATCCACCACCTTCCGGACAACCTCGATGGTCACTTTCCCAGACCTGCCTCGCCCATCCGTTTCCCGATAGGGTTGCATCTGTTCATTAAACTCCTGGTTCCAACTCCCCAGGGTCCCAAACGAAAGGTTTAAAAGCCACGCCACTGTCCTCATGGGTTGTCCCTTTTCCCTCAGAAAAATCACCGCTTTTGCCTTTTCTTCCGGGCCAACGTGTTTTTTTTAGAGGCCAGCCACTTATCCACACCGTGGATATCCCATGCGAGCTTTCGGCCTTCATTTTCAAAGCTCACCTGGTCAAAGTCTGCTTTGAGTTTTCCATGTTCCGCCTTCAGTCGGTCCAGTTCTCCTTCCAACTCCTTCTGCTTCTTCAAGGAAGTCTCAATGCCTTTCTCGACCCATTCATACCCGGTCTTCCGCGATATGCCAGCCGTCTCACATATCTCGCTGACGTTCACATCTGCTGGCACACCCTTCTCCCGTTGAATCTGCCTGGCCCGAATCAGAATCGCTACCTCTTCCGAAGTCAAACGCCCCGACATCAAATCCTCCTTTCAACTCCAACGTCCGCCCCAGAACGTACAATGAAATACTTCCGTCAGCACCCAAAACCACATTCAAAAGGCTCCGATCCACATCACCCATAGGATTGGAAACCTTATCGCCACGGGCCAGTTCCTCAAGCACCCTTTCCGCCAGACCATGAAACCGCTCTGCTGGAACCAAAAAACCTCCCAGGCCCTCATGGGGTCGTCGGTGATTGTAATGATCCACCCAGCGCTTCAGTGCAGAAAAACCTTCCTGGACAGTCGAAAAATGCTCCTGATTGAACAGCTCAGATTTGATCCGCCGGTTCAACGCCTCCACTTTCCCCAGCGTTTGAGGATGGTGCGGCCTCGCGTGTGTCAGATCGATCCCCTCCTTTTCCAGATACAGCTCAAACCGGTTCGCACCACGCCACGAGTAGAATACAAAACCACGGTCCGTCAGAATCTCTTCCATCTTCCCGTACCGCTCCACGGCTTCCCTCACCAACCCAACCACATGGTCAATCGAGGTCTCCTCCAACAGCCGAAACCCAAGTATAAATCTCGAAAAGTCGTCAATCAAGATCATCAAAAACACCCGGGCCTTGTTGATGTACACCTCCAGAATATCCATCTGGGCCAGTTCCAAAGGTCGGCCCGCCTCAAAACGCTGACAGGCTTCCTTTTCCCTCTTCTTCCCACGCTTCTGATACCCGTTCGCCTCCATCACCTTCCGAACGCTTTTGATGGATACGGTCACTCCCTGCCTCCTCAGCGCATTTCGAACCTGGCCCGGTCCATATCCAGGGTTGGCTTTCCACACCTCAACGATCGCTTTCTCCTGCTCCTCTCCAATCTCCTTGATCCCTCGACCTGGATAGCGCGGTTCGTACTTCAGAAACGCCTCCTCTCCCAGTGCCTCCACCTCCCGACGCCATTCATACACCGTCGTATAATGTACGCCCGCAACCTTCGCCGCTTCCTTAAATCCAATCTCCAAAGCCTTCTTCACAATAACCAACTTCTGCCTCTGATCATATCCCTTCTTCATCACACTTCCTCCCTTCTCTTACGGGACAGAAAGTGTTACACTCTTTTAACAGCTTCTGTATGGATTCTTAGTAGCAAATACAGATAACGGCATACAGACTGAGATAGATAAACTGTCTGAAATTCAATCGAAGGAAACCGAAGAGCATCCCCACTAAGAACAACATGAGGGCCACGGGTCGCAATGCATTGAGGAAATAGACGGTTGCCATGATACAGGTTGCGGTCCACAGGATCTGCAAAAAGGTCAGGCTGGGATCGGCGAAGCGTTTATTAAGACCTGTTCTGATGAGGGTAAAGATTGAAATGTGCCCGATCCAAAGAAGTGACGAGAAAGTGATAAGGCCAGAGAGAGAAAACCGGAATAGACCTTGATGGTACATGGCGACGCACATGAGCAGGTGGATGACGGCCATGGCCATAGCGAGGAGGCTTCGTCGAACACGCAGGGCCTGATGAGGATCATCTTGGGGAATGAGAAATGCGGTCATGTTGGCCAGGGCGTTTGTAAATTTGAACGAGGTAACCGCTCGCACACAAGTAAGCGAGTACTTTTTCTATAGGGTATTCCAGTTTTCCTTTTCATCCTTTGCCGTAAGCATAATGAGCGGTATAAACCGCGTGGAGAGTTGAGACGTAAGTTCTTTAATCACCTTCAGACCGTCCATTTTCGGCATCAGATAGTCCAGTACGATGAGGTCCGGTTTTTCCGCAGAGACGGTTTTGAGGGCCTCTATTCCGTCTTTCGCGGTGATGATCAGATACCCTAAGGATATGTGCCTGTATACCCATCAGTCCTCCGTGTGATGTCCAAGGTTCAGGGGTTCAAGGGTTCAAAGGTTTGAGGTTGGACAGATCCATACAGCCATCGTAGGGGCGAGTATTTGGCTTGTCAAGATCTATGCGCCTCAGGGTCAGCGGTCCAGGGGCAGGGCATTCAAAAGCTGTAACACCCTATTTGCCGTACGAGATTCAGGCGAAAAACCGTTTCATAGTGCGAATCCCTGGTTATTCTTTTCTTGACTTATGATTGAATAGAATATATTCTATTTGTGCATCCAGGCTTAATTCCATAGAAACGGAGATGTTTATATGCCGTCTACAACAATACATATTTCAAAAGACCTGCTGTCCAAGTTAGACCAAGTGGTTCAGGAAGAAGGTATCAGCAGAAATCGCTTTATTATAGAAGCATGTAAACGCTTTCTTCAAGACCGTCAAGGGGAATGGCCGAGCGACTTTTTTGACACCGATATGGATGATACGGACTTGCGGTTGCTCCGTGAAGGTGGGAAGCAGATGGAGACTGATATCTTCGGCATGCGCAAAAACCGACGTAAGATTGAATTGTGAGATATCTACTTGATACAACGGCTTTTTCCGCAGCCATGAGGCGGGAGACAGCACTTATGGCATGGTTCAAGACGGTGAAACCCGGAAACGTTGTGACGGCACCGCCGGTCGTGGCTGAAATCGAATATGGACTTAACCGATTGAAAAAATCATCCAGGAAATATCAGTTGCTGGTGGTGGAGAAAGAGCGTTTACTCGGGGTTATTTCTGTATTGAACTGGAACCCGGCCGCTTCAAGATATTTCGGAAAGACTAAGGCGGATCTTGAAATCAGGGGGTTGCTGATCGATGATTTCGATATTGCTATCAGTGCAATCGCAATGAGCCATAGTTGTAGCGTATTGACGGCGAATCTGAAGCATTTTCAAAGAGTAAAAGGACTGGATTCACATCATTGGTGAAGGGATTGTCACGCAGAGGGCATGTATTTCTCCCGAGTCAAACTCTAATAGTTCGTGGAACTCACGTCAATATGACCGCCGTCATTCCTTACTCCAGGTCCTCATCGGACATATCCGGATAGAATTTTCGCATGCATTCCGGGCAAATACCGTGACTGAACTCGGCATCGGAATGATCTCTAACATAGGACTCCAGTTGATTCCAGTAGCCCTTATCGTCCCGGATCTTCTTGCAGTGGGAACAAATGGGCAGGATGCCCCTGAGGGCCTTTATTTCCCTTAGGGCCTTCTCCAGTTTTGAGATCAGTTTTTGACGCTCATCGATTTCTGTTTTTAATTCGGAATTGGTCCGGTTCAGATCCTGGGTCCTTTCCTCCACCCGGTGCTCCAGTGCATCCCGTTCCTTCCGCAACTGGAGTGACATGGCGTTGAATGCCTCTGTAAGTTGGGAGAGTTCAATCCCCGAAGGGAGGTCGATCTGCTCTCCCACACGTTCCGGTTTCCTGGAAATCTCCACGGCCTTCAAACGGAGGGCGTTTAAGGGATCGAAAATCCATCGCTTATTGAGGTACACAGCCACCCCGAAAACGACCAACAACGCCGCTGCAAACAAAAGGGATAACTGCAGAATGAGCCGATCCACCCGTTCATAGGCAGCGGAAAGGGGAATTCGAATGGAAATGGCGGACACCGCTTCGCCCACGGAGCGATGGAAACTCCGATCCGGGCCATAGTGCTCCACCAGTCTCGCCGGTGCGCGCTCCGCGGTGCTGTGACAGCGAAGGCAGCTTTGTTCCATGACTTCTCCCTTTCGCAATACCACGAAAAAGGGCTTGCCGTTGATGTCTCTCACACCGGCATACTGATCCACCTGTTGTGAGGGCTGGTTCAGTGCCTCGATAAACGCCCTTTCGAATGCATCCGCCTCGTTTTCCGGACTTCTGGCGTTGACGGCGCATTCTTTGTAGTAATAATCGCCGCCCGTAATGGATTTATAATATTCGTCGATTTCTCGAACCGCATAGGTGGAGGACATCAACACCGGGTCGAAATATCCCTCCTCCACAGACGGGTCCAGCTTCTTGAACACTGAGGGCTTTAATTGATGCGAGAAGTACGTGTGCACGGCAAGGTTTCGATCCAGAATAAGCATGGCCTATTCCCTCGCTTCCTGCCGGGTAAACGTTTTCATTCGCCAGTTGATCACCCCGATGGTGCAAATGCCGGTCATAAAGACAATCAAACAGACGGTCACAAGTAAGCGAGTACTGCTTTTAGAGGTTATCCTGGCTTTCATCTTCTGATCCGTGAACCACACTTTCTTTGGATTTCTCTCTGTCATTCATTGTATGTCACTCAGTTTCCATGCTGGATTAGACGAGTTCGCCATTCCACAATCTTTTCAAAAATGCCTTCCAGGGGAAGACCGTAATGTTGTCAGTTGTTTTTCTTTCATTCTGATCCAGGCTGACCACTGCAAAATTCTTTATCTTTCCCTCTTCTTTCAAGGCCCTGATCCCTTTGAGATGTTTGTCGGAGATCGAAGTTGCGCCTTTTATCTCTATGGCCCAACGGTCGCCCAGGATTAAATCCACCTCAAACTGTGAGGTGGACCGCCAGTAATACATGTCGACGTTCTTTCTCGCATAAGACAGAAAGGCCCTCACTTCCATCATGATAAAATGCTCAAATGCCTTGCCGAAAAGTTCAGAGGCCGGCCGAATTTCCCCCCTGTTTGCCAGGGAGTTTGTTACGCCGATATCAAAAAGATAGAGCTTGGAACGGGAAATCGCCTTTCGTTTTCGCGTCTTTGTAAACGCCTTGAGCTGAAAGGCCAGCAAGGTATCTTCGAGGATCTGGACGTAATTCTTGACAGAGTTGGCTGAGACCCCACAGTCGCCAGCAATGGATTGATAGCTGATTTCTTCACCATTGGACAGGGCGATTAACTCCAGAAACTCCGAGAATTGTGCTATTTTTCGGGTCAATGCCTCATTCTGAATTTCCTCTTTTAAATACAGCGCCGCATAGGCTCTGAGTTCCTCGAAATAATCATCGCTGGGATAAATGGCGGGCAGTCCTCCCCTGTTGAGATAGGTCAATAGATCAAAGTCAGGGATCTCTCTTGACGTCAAAGGAAACAGTTCCGCCCACCAGGCCCTTCCCGCCAGCAAATTGGCGCCGCCTCTCTTCAATTTCCGGGCGCTGCTGCCGGTCAGCAAGAACCTCTGTCTTTTCCCTTCGATCAAGCGATGGACTTCATCCAGTATTTCCGGCAACTTCTGGACTTCATCGATCACCACA
>JAIPDZ010000004.1 GCA_021737425.1 Deltaproteobacteria bacterium | reverse complement strand
ACCACTACATTCACCAGTTTTTGTGGAACCACGATCACTTTCTTAATCTTTTTTCCATCCATAAATTTCTGGATGCGCTCGTCCGCCAGGGCCTCGGCCTCAATTTCCTTGTCCGAGTATGATCCCGGAACCTCGATCTTGCTCCTCAGTTTCCCATTGACCTGCACAATGATGAGGCGCTTTTCCGCTTTGAGGGCTGCTTCCCGGTATGTGGGCCAGGACCGTTCAATGAGACAGTTCTCATACCCCATCATGTGCCACAATTCATCCGTGATGTGAGGCACCACCGGGGAGAGGAGCGTCACTGCTGCTTCGGCAGCCTCCCGGATCACGGACCAGGCCATGTCGTCTTTTCGGGCATCACTCCCTACAAACTGGTTGATTTCGTTGACCAGTTCCATAACCGCGGCAATGGCCGTGTTAAAATGAAACCTGTTTTCAATATCCTCAGTCACCTTTTTGATGGTCTGATGGGTTTTTCGATGGACTTCTTTCACCGGTCCCTGCAGGGTTTTCTCTCCCGCATAAGCAGTGACATCTCTCATGTGCGGAAGATTGTCCACGATCATTCTCCAGAGCCGGTTGAGGAACCGAAACGATCCTTCCACCCCCTGATCACTCCACTCCAAATCCCGGTCCGGGGGGGAGGCAAAAAGACAGAACATCCGGACCGTATCCGCGCCATACCGATCGATCAGAGCCTGGGGATCCACCACGTTTCGTTTGGATTTGGACATCTTGACCATATTGCCTTCAATAACCCGGGATCCACAGTGTACACACGTACCTTCCCGCACCTCTTCGGGATACAAAAACCCATGTTTGGGACACTGTTGGGTCTCTTTGCACACCATGCCCTGGGTCAAGAGGTTGGTGAACGGCTCACTGACCTGCAGATACCCGAGGTCCCTCAGGACCCGGGTATAGAACCTGGAATAAAGCAGATGCAAAATCGCATGCTCAATGCCCCCGATATACTGGTCCACGGGCATCCAGTAATTTACCCGTTTTTTATCCAGCGGGCCCTCCTGGTGATCCGGACAGGTATAACGGTCGAAATACCAGGATGACTCCACAAATGTATCCATGGTATCGGTTTCTCGCCGGGCCGGCCCCTTGCATTGGGGACATTGCGTTTCATAGAACTCAGGCTCGAATGGCAGAGGTGAACCGCCGTTGGGCCTCATATCCAGTTCCAGAGGGAGCACCACCGGCAGGTCGGATTCAGGAACCGGGACCGTGCCGCATTGATCACAGTAGATAATGGGAATGGGCGCCCCCCAGTATCGCTGTCTGGAGATTCCCCAGTCCCTGATCCTGAAATTGACGGTCTTATGGCCCAGCCCCTTGGATTCCAGATAGTCGGCGATGCTGTCCAGGGCCTCCAAGTTGCGCTGTCCGTTGAAAGGTCCTGAATTGACCAGGATTCCCTGGTCCACATAGGCCTCGGTCATGGTCTCTTCACTGAGGTCCTGGTCCTCGGGCCGGATAACCACCCTCAGATTCAGCCCGTATTTCTTGGCAAATTCAAAGTCCCGCTGATCGTGGGTGGGGACCGCCATGATGGCACCGGTGCCATACTCAAACAGGACAAAATTGGCCACAAAAATGGGGATGGCTTCATTGGTTACCGGATTGAGGCAGTATCTTCCGGTAAAAATTCCCTCTTTGTCCGTGTAGTCCGCAGTGCGCATAAAGCTGTCCATCTTCAGGGTGCGGTCCACAAAATCCATCACCGGCTTTTCTTCCGGGCGGCCTGCTACCATCTCTTTGACCATGGGGTGTTCCGGGGCAAAACAGAGGAAGGTGGCGCCAAAGACCGTATCCTGACGGGTGGTAAAGACCTCAATGGTCTTGTCGGAATCCTTCAGCGGGAAGCGGATGATGGCGCCATGACTTTTTCCGATCCAGTTGCGCTGCATGGTGAGGACTCTCTCCGGCCATCCCGGCAGCCGGTCACAGTACTCAAGGATTTCGTCCGCGTATTCGGTTATTTTGAGGAACCAGCTGTCCATCTCCTTGATGGTTACTTCCTCATCCGTGTGACGCCAGCAACAGCCGTCTTCCACCTGTTCATTGGCCAGCACGGTTTGACATTTTTCGCACCAGTTAACGAGGGTCTTTCTTTTGTAGGCCAGTCCCTTTTCATACATCTGTAAAAAGATTAGTTGTTCCCATTTATAATAATCCGGATCGCAGGTGGCAAATTCCCGAACCCAGTCATAACTGAATCCCATTCGTTTGAGTTGGGATTTCATGTGTTCGATGTTGTTGTAGGTCCACTGGGCCGGATGAGTGTTATTTTCAATGGCCGCGTTTTCCGCAGGCATCCCAAAGGCATCCCATCCCATGGGGTGAAGCACGTTTTTCCCGCACATCCTTTTGTAACGCGCCACCACGTCACCGATGCTATAGTTTCTCACATGGCCGATATGAATTTTCCCTGAAGGATAGGGAAACATCTCCAAAAGATAATATTTTTCTTTAGCTTTATCCTTCAAGCTATTGAAAAGATAATTTTTCTCCCAGTATTCCTGCCACTTTACTTCCAGCTCCTGGGGGTTATATTTCATAGGATGAGTCCCTTTCTAACCCAAATTTTTCGCTGAGCCGTACCTGCCGGGATACGTCGGTTTGCTACCCATTATCGCCCCCCAGTCTATTGTAAATATTATCCAGTACGCCGTTTATATAACGGGCCGAATGTTCATTGCCGAATTTTTTCCCCAACTCCACTGCTTCATCCAGCGACACCTTGGGGGGGATATCGTCCATAAAGCGCATTTCAAAGGCAGCGATTCTCAAAATGGTCTTATCCAAATGGCTCATCCGTTCGATCCGCCAGTTCCGGGAGGCTTTGCTGATGGTCTGATCCAATACCGCCTTGTTATGATATACTCCCACCACCAGATCCATGGCAAAGGCCCGGATCGATCTTGGCGGATTGAAATTCATGCAGATAAACTGAAAGGCTTCAGAGGGATCACCCGGATTGAATTCCAGGTGAAAAAGGACTTGAAGCGCCAATTCCCTGGCCCGTCTTCTCTCGCCCATAGACTTGACACGCAGTGAAGTCGTCAGGACAACTTCTTAAAAAGGTCTGCCATTTCTATGGCGGCCATGGCCGCTTCGTATCCCTTGTTGCCCGATTTGGACCCTGCTCGTTCAATGGCCTGTTCGAGATTGTCTGTGGTCAACACCCCAAATGTTACCGGGATATTACTCTCCAATCCCACATTGGCCAATCCTTTGGAAACCTCTGCCGCCACATAATCAAAGTGCGGGGTCGATCCCCTGATGACCGCGCCCAGGCATATCACCGCGTCATATTTGCCGCTTTGGGCCACCCTTTTGGCTGCCAGGGGCATTTCAAAGGCACCCGGGACACGCACGAGAAAGACCTGGTCCTCCTTGCACCCGTGCCTCAGGAGTGCGTCCATGGCGCCCTCGGTCAGCTTTGAGCAGATAAAGTCATTAAATCGGCTAACGATAATCGCGAAACGAAACCCTTCGGCTGACAAGTGGCCTTCTACTATCTCAGGCATAATCCCCCCTTCCAGTCGCCGCCCTATTGCTCGATTAATTTGAGCAGATGTCCCAATTTCTGACACTTGGTGGACAGATATCTGATGTTCTCGGGTCGGGGTTCGCACTCAATGGGAACCCGGTCGGTAACTTCCAATCCATACCCGTCCAATCCAATGATTTTCTTGGGGTTATTGGTAATGATTTTCATCTTGCGCACCCCCAGGTCCACCAGGATTTGCGCGCCCACCCCGTAATCTCTCAGATCAGGGGCAAACCCAAGTTCCTCGTTGGCTTCCACCGTATCAAACCCCTGATCCTGCAATGCGTATGCCTTCAACTTGTTGGCCAGGCCGATCCCCCTGCCCTCTTGCTGCAGGTAAAGGACGACCCCCAACCCTTCATCCTGAACCATCTGCATGGCCTTTTCCAGCTGTTCGCCGCAGTCACACCGATAGGAGCCGAATACATCCCCGGTCAGACAACCGGAATGGACCCTGACCAGCACATCCTTTTCAGGGTCAATCTCTCCCTTTATCAGCGCCAGGTGCTCATAGTCATCGATGTCATTGACAAAGGCAATGGCCTTGAATTCACCAAAGGGGGTGGGCAAGACGGTTTCTGCGACCCGGTGCACAAAAGATTCCGTCCGCATGCGGTAGGAGATGATGTCGGCCACCGTGGCAATCTTGAGGTCATGCACTCGGGCAAATTCTTCCAGGTCCGGAAGCCTGGCCATGGTCCCGTCGTCCTTCATCACCTCGCAAATGACGGCTGCCTTTTTGAGCCCTGCAAGACGGGCCAGATCCACGGACCCCTCGGTCTGTCCGGTTCGGAACAAGACCCCTCCCCGTCTGGCCCTGAGCGGAAACACATGCCCGGGCTGCACAAGGTCCTCTGGCTTGGCATCATCCGCTATGGCCGTGTGTATGGTATGGGCCCGGTCTGCAGCGGATATCCCTGTTGAGACCCCTTTCGCCGCCTCAATGGATACGGTGAAGGCAGTCTGGAAGGAGGATCGATTTTCTTCCACCATCTGATTGAGCTTCAGATTTTCCACGATCTCGGGATCCAAGGCCAGGCAGATGAGCCCCCGCCCGTATTTGGCCATAAAATTGATGTTCTCCGCAGAGACATTTTCCGCGGCTATGGTCAAATCCCCTTCATTCTCCCTATCCTCATCATCCACCAGGATGATCATTTTTCCTTGTCTGACATCGTCCAAGATATCTTCAATTTTTGAAATCGGCATATTATGTATCAAACCCGTGTTTCATCAGCATATCCATATCAATACCTGAAGCTGATACCCGGGCTTCTCCCTTCACTGAAAGCAATTTTTCTACATATTTTCCAATCATATCCGTTTCAATATTGACCCGGTCTCCCATTCCTTTTCTCAAAAGGGTGGTCTCCATCTGGGTCTGCGGGATGATATTTACCTCAAAAAAATCTTTTTCACAAGTATTAATGGTCAGGCTGATACCGTCTACGGCCACGGAACCTTTTTCAATCATATGGCGGGAAATGGATTCGTTCACTCGGATTTTGATACGCCATGAACCGGCCCGCTGGTCTTTACTTGAAATTTCTCCGAGGCCATCCACATGGCCGGATACCAGATGTCCACCCACCCGATCGCTAAGACGCAGGGCCCGCTCAAGGTTCACCTCCTGGGAGGGCCCCAGTTCACCCAGGGTAGTCCGGGAGAGGGTCTCCATGGATACGTCCGCGGAAATTCCGCCCTCAAGGATTCTGGTCACCGTCAAGCATACGCCGTTCACGGCCATGCTCTCCCCTATCTTGAATCCGGCCATGTGAGGGGGCGGCACAATCATCATGACGGCATCGCCGCCTGAGCGGCGGATCCCTTTTATTCTACCGATCCCTTCGATCAACCCCGTGAACATTGCGGTTCATTCCCTTTTTTGTTCACTTTCAGTTTTTCAAACAAATGCATTATGTTTGTATTTTTAAATTTACCATATCACCCCCCTTTTGTTAAGCGAAAGTTTCTGGCGGGAGATTCGCCGTTTTGCTCTGACATCTCCGCAGGAAAAGAGCACCTGCAAGAACTCCGAAGGAGAACCTTCACAGGCTTGACGGGAGTTAGGGGGAACCTTATATTCCCATGCACCCAGTTCCCTCAGGCACGGCTACGCCGTATAATCAGATGAGTATTAACTTAGCATGTTGAAATAACGAGCCCTGAATGAAGGCCATGAGGGGGTCTTTTTCAAAGTCCGTAAATTTCCGGATCCCTTCCTTTCACGGCAGTGGGGCTTCGACTTACCTTGCTGATAGCCCCAAAGGATATGGCTTGTCGGAGACGTGATCCTATCTGCCTAACAGTGCGTACTCTTGAATCTTGCTGGGGCGTTCCATGGTCACTCACATGGGTGTACGGACTTTGAAAAAGACCCCCTCATGGCCTGTAACCCCGTTTCAGAGGCCTAAACTGTTACTCAGATGAAAAAACAGACCATGTTCAACGGCAACCATCTCGAAAAGGCAAATTTCAGGGCCCTTATTGAGTCAGAGGGTACGGCCCGGATCGAAGAGCGGATGAAGCTCTTGGACGTTTTCCTGAGCACAGAGGCGCACATTACATTGGATGAATTGGTAGGCCTGGCCAGGGCGAGAGGCCTGCGGGTGACGCCCGAATTCGTGAAACAGTGTATGAATCGAATGGTGGACTTGGGTTTTGCACAGAAAAAACAGTTTCACGATCAACCCGTTCGATATGAACACCGGCACTTGGGGAAGCACCATGACCATCTGATATGCACCAAATGCGGAAAAATCCTGGAATTCGCCGATGAGGAGATTGAACGGCTTCAACGAAAGGTGGCGGCCAGGTATGGCTTTTATATGCTCCAGCACCGGATGGACATCTATGGCCTTTGTTCGGAATGCACTGCCAAGCGCAGACCGCTGATGCCCCTGGCCATGGCCAAGCCCGGGGAAACCGTGGTGGTCAGGGAGATCGGTGGAGGCAGGGCCGGGCGGGCCAGATTGGCCGCTATGGGGTTGAGGCCCGGAGAGGTGGTGGAGGTCATTACCAATTCCGGGAGGGGACGGCTTATTTTGGGACACGGCTACTCCCGGCTGGCCCTCGGGAGGGGAGCGGCCAATAAGACAATGGTTTCTCTCGCAGATAAGTCCCGCGGAGGATGAAGGTCCGAACCCTTATACGGTTTTCTGAAGAAGATCCCTGGCCCAATCCCTCAAGGCCCTGATAAACCGCTCCCCCCTTCCCCGATACTGGTAGCGGGCCCTGTCCGCACGGCTCACGCTTTCGGGCCTGTGCCGCAGTTTCAGTTTAATGATGGCCATCTCATCGTCACGGACAAATCTCCTGTAGACCAGGTTGAGCGGCGGCATTTTCATCTCTTTTTGAGAGATGGAGGCTCCCCAGTCGATAATATAGGGACGGCCGTCATGGCCGCAAAGCGTATTGGGGGCGCGTTTTAAATCACAATGGGCCATACCCCGCTCATGGATTCGGCCCACCAGCATTTCCAATTCACGGAAAAACAACTCCGGGAGTCTCCGCTGTTTTTCAAGATTTTCCAGGCTTTCAGAAGGAATTTCCTCCAGCACCAGGGCCAGCCCATCCATCACCTTGTACAGGGCCGGTACCCCTCGGAGGCCTTTCAACCGCTGGTAGGCCCTTTTCTCGCGCCATACCAGGAAACGACCGATCACGTGACGGAAAAAGGGTCTGTTTCTACTGAAATCCTTGACCACGGCCCGCGCCCCTTTTTCTTCCACCCTCCAGATGACCGGCCTGGTGCTGCCTCCCCCTCTTAGAATACCGCGGCTCTTCCGGGGGAGATTGGCAAGGGTTAAACCGTTAAACCTGAATTTTTCATCCGTGCCTATGGTCATGTCCTCGGCGGTCAATCGACCGCATGGTATTTGAAATAGGCTGCACAGGTGCCTTCGCTGGAGACCATGCAGGGACCTACAGGGTTCAAAGGAGTGCAGACGGTCCTGAAAAGCCGGCACATGGGAGGAATTGCCGCCCCTCTCAGGATCTCTGCACATCTGCACCCGGGCGGTTCCCCGGCCGTCGGCACCTCGAGATCAAAGCGCCTTCTGGCATCGAAGGCCCAATAGGTCTCCCGTAATGCCAGACCGCTTCGGGGTATAGCCCCGAGCCCTCGCCACCTCGAATCGCATGTTTCAAATACCGCATCCATCAGCCGCAGGGCTCCGGGGTTGCCTTGATCCGATGCACCTCGAGTATATTGAATCTCCACTTCAGCCTCTCCCCTCTCTACCTGCTCCACCAGCATCAGGATGCCCTGAAGTATGTCAATGGGCTCAAACCCCACCACCACACAAGGTGTGTGATAGTCTCTCGCCACCCGCTTATAGGAGGAGGTCCCGATAATAGTGGTCACGTGACCCGGACAGATGAAGCCGTCGATTTTGAGATCCCCTCCCCCAAGGAGGGCGTTCATGGCCGGGGGGAGCAGCTTGTGGGCGGAAAGGACCGAAAAGTTGGACTGTTCCCGCTCATGGGCCGTCTTGATGGCCGCAGCCACCGTGGGGGCGGTGGTTTCAAATCCCACCCCGAGAAATGCCACATGCCGATCCGCATTTTCAGCGGCAATGTTGAGGGCATCAAAGGTGGAATAAACCATTCTTACATCCGCCCCCCTGGCCTGCGCCTGCTTGAGGGATGTCTCGCCTCCGGGCACCCGCAGCATGTCGCCGAAGGTGGTGACGATCACATCGGACATCCTGGCCAGCTTTACGGCCCGGTCAATCTCTTCCGTGGCGGTCACGCAGACCGGGCAGCCCGGCCCGGAAATCAACTCTATGGTCTTGGGCAAAAGGCTTCGGATACCGTGCTTGAATATGGCCATGGTGTGGGTGCCGCAGATTTCCATCAGCCGGATCGGCCTCGATGAAGTCATCTTGATCCTGCGGGCCAAGGCCCTGGCTATCGATCCGTCTCTGTATTCATCAATGTATTTCATAGGATTCCTGAAATTTCCCCTTACGCCCGGAATAGGTCAGGCCCCCACAAATCGCCTGCCCCAAGGAAAGACCGCCGTCGTTGGTGGGGACCTGTTCATGACTGTATACTTCGAACCCCTCCAGCCTGAGCATCCGGGTGAGCCCGGTCAAAAGGGTCATGTTCTGGAAAGAACCGCCACTGAGGGCGATGCGGTTCAGCCCGGTCTCTTCCCCCACTCGGGCGCAAGCATCCGCCATCATCCGGATCATGGTATTGTGAAACCGTCGACTAATGACCCCCTGGGGGGTTCCTGCGCACAGATCATGGACCACCTCTTTGATGAGATGGGGACCCGATATCACCTGCTCACTCCCGCTTTCTTGTATCTCATGAGGGTAAACCCCTTTTTCTGCATGGGACTGGCACATTTCAAGTTCCACCGCTGCCTGTCCTTCATAGGCAATCTGGTCCCGCAGGCCGATCAGAGAGGCCATTGCATCGAACAACCTGCCGCAGCTTGAGGTCCAAGGTGAGTTAACTCCTTTTTGCACCATACGCAGGATGAGCTCGGCTGCATGGCGATCCAGTTTTTGCACAAAAGGAATGGGCAGGTTGAAGAGTTCATCATAAAAGGCCTCGTACAGGTAACTTAACGCCATTCGCCATGGATACCGGGCCGCTGCATCCCCGCCCGGAAGAGACACGTAGGCGAGATGAGCCTTCCGTTCAAATGAGACCAGGTCACAGACCAGGATCTCTCCTCCCCATATGCGACCGTCCGTACCCAACCCGGTCCCATCCAAGGCTACCCCCATCACCGGTCCCTCCAAACCGTGTTCTGCGAGGCACCCCACCACGTGAGCATGATGGTGCTGAACCGCCAGAACAGGGGCCTTCTGTTCATGCCGGGCAAATTTGGAACTCAGATAATCCGGATGCAGATCATGCACCACCACTTCAGGTTCAATTTCCAGAATCCGTTTCAGATGGTCGATGGTCAGATGAAAGAAATTCAATGTCTCCACATTTTCCATATCCCCGATATGTTGGCTCATAAAGGCCCGATTTTCTTTGGTCAGACAGACGGTATTTTTGAGTCCCCCCCCCACCGCAAGCACTGACGGGAGGGACGTCAAATGAGCAGAGAGGAAAAGGGGACGGGGCACGTATCCCCTGGATCGCCTGATCTGTCTCGGGACATGGTCAATCACCTTCATCACGGAATCGTCGGCCCTGAGATAAATCCCTCGGTTGTGGGTCAAGAAGTAGTCCGCAATCTCATAGAGATTTTTAAAGGCATCCTGATTGTGGGTATTAATGGGTTCTTCGGTCTTATTGCCGCTGGTCATGACCAGGGCGGCCAACGGTGCTCCCCTGCTCAGCCGGTCCATAAGGAGATAGTGCATCGGGGTATACGGTAGCATGATGCCGATATGGCTGTTTTGGGGGGCTATCTGTGAAGAAAGCCGCTCAGGATGCCGTTTTGGGAGGAGGACAATCGGTCGTTCCCGCGAAGTCAGCAGGGCGGCCTCTTCCTCACTCACATGAGCCACCCTGTAAACATCATCCAATTCTTTAACCATTATAGCTAATGGTTTCTCTTCTCTGTGTTTTCGTTTTCGCAGCCTTACGACCGCTCCATGGTTTAGGGCGTCCACGGCAAGATGAAACCCGCCCAACCCCTTGATGGCCAGGATGGCCCCCTTTTTGAGGAATGAAAGGCCCTCTGAGACAGGGTCCGCACATGCCATGGGGCTCCCCTCTGCGTCGTGAAGTGCCATACGGGGGCCGCATTTCCAGCAGGCATTGGGTTGGGCGTGGAACCGGCGGTCGCCGGGATCTTCGTATTCCGCCTGACACTCCGGACACATGGTAAAGACCTGCATGGTGGTGTGGGACCGATCGTAGGGGATATCCTTGATGATGGTGTAGCGGGGCCCGCAATTGGTACAGTTGATAAACGGGTATCCAAACCGTCGATTGGAGGGGTCTCTCATCTCCCTGAGGCAGTCTTCACATATACAGACGTCAGGGGAGATGAGGGCGGAGCGTTCTTCCCCGGGTCGGCTTTTGTCTATGTGAAAGGCATCTTCCCTTCTGAGGGGAACCGCCTCCCATTGAACCGAGGCGATGTAAGCCAGCGGGGGGGGTTGGGCCGTCAACGACTCCATGAATTGGCGGACGCTGTTCGCCGGACCCTGAACCTCAATGTCCACACCGGTAGGGGTGTTGTTCACATATCCGGACAGGGCATACCGGGTGGCGAGCCTGTAAACAAAGGGACGGAAACCCACCCCCTGTACAATCCCTTGAACAGCGCCTTTGATCCGTTCATCCATGGGTGGATTTGGCTGGGGAATGACTTCAGGCCGCATTCCTGCGTTCCACTGTCTCCTTAAGCCATGCGTACCATTGATCCAGCCCCTCTCCAGTCTTGCAGGAGATCTCAAATATGATGAGATGGGGATTGATCTTGAGGGCTTCTTCCTTGATTCGGTTCATGCTGATGTCGAGATAGGGGATAAGATCGATCTTGTTGATGAGAAGGATCCTGGATTCGCGAAACATGAGCGGGTATTTGGCGGGTTTGTCGTCCCCTTCGGTAACGCTCAGGATCATGGCCTTAAAGTCTTCCCCCACCTTGAATTCGGCCGGGCAGACCAGATTCCCCACATTCTCCACCACCAGGAGATCAAGGGCGTCCAAGTCAAATTCCTTAAAGGTGTCGCGGATCATGTTTCCGTCCAGATGACAGGCCCCGCCCGTATTGATCTGGACCACAGGAATACCTTTGTCCGCAATCCGTTCCGCGTCATGAGAAGATTGGATGTCCCCCTCGATAACGCCTATTTTTAAGGAATCATGCAGTGCCCCGATGGTCTTTTCCAAAAGCGTGGTCTTTCCTGCCCCCGGGGAGCTCATCAGGTTAAAGACCATCAGGCCCTTTTCGTCAAAAATTGCACGGTTTTCCTGGGCAATACGATCATTGGCTTCCAGGATGTCTTTCACCACAGATACTTTCATTTTTACTGCTCCTTTTTAGTGTTCTGTCATATCCATAATGTCGTAAAGATGCCGTCATTCCGGGCTTGACCCGGAATCCAGAATCTTCGAATCTGCCACAAATACTGGATTCCGGCTTTCGCCGGAATGACGTAGGTGATGCTTCACTTTCTTTCAGATCAGACATTTGATACATGACACAACATTAGTACGGAACGGGCCTCGGCGAGAGCGATTGAAGAACCCTGTAGCAAGCTACTGGGAATCTCCCAAATGTAAGGAGTTTTTACCATTTTTATTTCGCTCGCCTTGTTAAACCCTCCATAGGAGGGCCGCAAAGCGGCGTTTAACAGGGCGAGCTAACCTTTACCCCCCCCCCTGGCGGTCCGCTGCCCCGCAAGGCGGGATTTCCGCTTCGCTCCAACAAGCAGCGGGGAATGCGCTCGCTGAGCATTTTCAATAAAACGGCCTCCAAAGTAGTAACCTACCGGGTCCGTCACATCCCATTTTCAATCATCAATAGTTCAGTTCTCATTTTTTTAGTCCACTTCCATCTCCACGATGGAGAGGTCCTGTCCCGAAACCGTCTCAATCTCCGTACTGTGGCACTCGGGACAGGTAAAGGCATAATTCTGAATCTCAAATGTCTGACCACAACTTCGGCAGACCCCTTTCAAGGGAACCATATCCATGATAAGCTCGGCTCCTTCCAGGGGTGTGCCCGAGGTAATCACCTCAAAGCAAAAAGAGAGGGATTCGGGGACCACTGCAGAGAGTTGACCGATGTTGAGCCTGACCGATCTGAGGTATTTTGCGTGATGTTTTTTCATCTCCTCTTCAATAATCTCTATCAAGCTCTGTGCTATGGACATTTCATGCATAGATGCAATCCCATTTTTGTAAAATATGAATTGCAGGTAGTTTATGTTCAACTTCAGACTATTTCAATCCTTTTCTCGGGCCTGCGGCCTGCACACGATCCGGGGTGCGGTCCTTAAACTGCTCGAAATTTTCGTGAAATAGGGCTGCCAACCTCTTGGCCCGGGCATCATAGGCCAGGGGATCAGGCCAGGTACTGCGGGGGTCCAATAGGTTTGCGGGGATCCCCGGTACGCGTACGGGGACTTGAAAACCAAAGGTGGGGTCTTCCACCATATCCCCGCCTTCAAGGGCACCCTCCAGGGCCGCATTCAGCAGCGCACGGGTATGTTCAATCTTCATGCGGGTCCCCACCCCGTACCCGCCCCCGGTCCATCCGGTATTCACCAGCCAGCAATTGGCCCCATGCCGGGCAATTTTGTCCGCCAACAACTGGGCATACACGGATGGGTGACGAATCATAAACGGGGCGCCGAAACAGGCACTGAACACGGCCGAGGGCTCAGTGACCCCCTTTTCAGTGCCTGCCACCTTGGCCGTGTATCCACTGATAAAGTGATACATGGCCTGATCCGGCGTCAGCCTGGCAATGGGCGGTAGGACACCGAAGGCATCCGCGGTCAGCATGATGACGTTTCGGGGGTGCCCGGCCATGCCGGATTTAACGATATTGGGAAGATGGGTCAAGGGGTAGGAGGCCCGGGTGTTTTCCGTCAGGCTGGTGTCATTGAGGTCGATCCGGCGAATGGCCGGGTTCATGGGGACATTCTCCAGGATGGTCCCGAACCGACGGGTGCATTCATAGATCTCCGGCTCGCTCTCGCGGGAGAGATGGATGACCTTGGCATAACACCCCCCCTCGAAATTGAAGATTCCGTTCTCAGACCAGCCGTGCTCGTCATCGCCAATGAGATTCCGCCCCGGATCCGCCGAGAGCGTGGTCTTTCCGGTTCCGGAGAGCCCGAAGAAAATGGCCACATTGTGGGGATCATTCTGACTCACATTGGCCGAGCAATGCATGGAAAGGACCTCTTTACCGGGCAGGAGAAAATTTAGTGCCGAAAAGATGGATTTCTTGATCTCTCCGGCATAACCGGTGCCGCCGATGAGGATCAGCCTCTGACCGATATTCAACGCCACAAATGTCCCGCTTCGGGTGCCATCCTCATCCGGGTCCGCATTGAAGTTGGGACAGTGAATCACCGTGAATTCGGGTACAAACTTCTGGATAATGTCCCGTTCCCTGGGCATCTGGATGAACATATTGCGGGCAAATAGGTTGTGCCACGCGAATTCCGTGATCACCCGGACAGCGTGCCGATACGATACATCAGCCCCTGCATAGCAATCCTGTACAAATACTGTTTTTCCGCGCAAGTAGGCGCACATCCGCTGGTGCAGGGCCTGAAAGCGCGCTTCCGGGTACTTGACATTGACCTTTCCCCACCAGATATCCCTGGTGGTTTTTGGCTCGTCCACCACGTATTTGTCTTTGGCGGCCCGACCCGTATGCTGTCCCATGGAGACCACCAAGGGCCCCAGATGGGCCAAGCGGCCCTCGTAGCGCCTGAGGGCGTATTCATACAGGGCCGGGGTGGACAGGTTCCAGTAGGCCTGGCCGAGATCATGTAAGCCCGCATGTGTGAGCCCGTAATCCGGTCTCAAATCGCTCATTTCCATAGGGCATCTCCTTTCTCAAAACCGCTCCAAAGGGTTTGGGATTGCGAATGCAAGACCAATCATGTAAAACTTGTACATCAACAACCGAGAGCCCCGAATATGGCTACCGGGGCATCGATGTGGGGTGTCTAAGAAGTGATTTCAGTAAACAAGAATATCAGAGGCCAAAGCAGCATTCAAGAAATATACCTGTTGGCGTACCAAACATTCGGCGCGTTCACAGTGAAAATCAGGGATAACGGGTCCGCGATCCATATGTCCATCAAACCCATGGAGACCCTTGTGGGGGCTCAAAGGAGGCAGGCGCGATGGGGCTTTTTAAGAAAGCTGCGAAAAAGGCGGGGTTACCTCTTGACCATCATTGCCACCATTTTTATCCCCATGACCTTTATCGCCGGTATTTACGGTATGAATTTCCAATTCATGCCTGAACTGAAATGGCCCTGGGGGTATCCCATGTTCTGGGGCCTCGTGGTCGTCATCGGCGGGGTCATGGTCCTCTATTTCAAGAAAAAGAAGTGGCTTTAAGCCCTTTCCTCAAACGCCGGCCTCCTGAGCCACCGCTTACTTCCTATTGGACCTTACAGCTTAAGAATTAACTTTATATTAGGAGCTTACGCTATATTCTTAAGGTTGTTTATAAGCTATCTATGCCGTATTTTTTTACCAAATCCGCATTGTGCGGGGCCCTTCTCCCCTGACACGGGTCCCGGGGGCACAGTTGACAGGACTCAAAGGGAGTTTCGGTGGGGAAAAAGATGCCGGATACCGACTTGGTGGGGTTCATCAGTAGGCGGTGGGTTAACTGCACACCGATGGCACGTTCAGCCCCCTTCAAGATAGAAAACAACGGGCGTTGGGCCTCAAGAGGCCAGTCCTTCAGGGAACCGGGGCTCAAATGAGAAAGGCGTGCGTGCGCAGAGTGTTTCTTTAAGTAATTTTTGAGGTATCTCCGGGCCTTATTCAGGGCCAGGTTTCCAATGGTATGGAGACAGGACCTGGCCGGAAGTTCTTTTGTGGCATCGGCACGGCTCTCCAGTCCCCTTCCGATGGTCACCACAAATGGAAAAACGCGCATTCCATTCTTGAGATGATGCGCAAGCACTCGGCTTTTCAATAAGACCCCATCGACGACTGCCGCCCGGTCATATTTCCCGGTAACACGGCACACCCCGTATGCGGCCCTGGGCCGGATCCAAGAAGTTTCTTTGTCCAGGAGTCTTTGAACCAGATCCCGGTCGCCGTTTCCGAGTTCGGCCCTGACTTCTTCAAGCCCTATTCGAAGGGGGATGCGATCAAGCGTCTCCATTTACCCTTGGGACAAGGCCACGCTCAGGGAATACACCTTCTGCCTGGCGTCATTGAATACGCCCGAGAGATTGAGGGAATGATTGGCGAACATACTGTCCGGAGAGCCGTTAAACACGATCCAAGGCTCGAAATCGCACCGGCGCAGATCTTCAAGAATCTTGTCTGTCAATTCCACGGCGTTTTTGTCCCTCAATACCTTGATAAAATCGATCCGTATGGCCTTGAACGATTCATGGAGGGCGTATGCAACCCCTTTTGCATAATAAAAATTATCATCAATCTTATGCCAGGGGATATCGATTTTGATGAGCTGGGTTCCCTTCTCGCCGGTTTTGGTATCCCCGTTGATGGGTAAAATTTCCCCCCCCCGTCTGGAAGCATTGATGAGCCGGGTATTGACCCCGCCCATGAGGGAAGCATATTCGTTTAGAAGCTGAATCAGGTTGTCGGCCCGAGGATAAAAGTGAGATTTTCCAGTCAACAGATTCTCATAAAATATCTCAAGGTCCTTATAGGCCTTGCTCCACTTACTCTCTGCTGACGGAAACCACCACTTATAGGGGTCGTTGGAAAGGGCGGTAAAGGCCCCTTCGGCCCAGGGATCGAGCTTGTCCGTCGTCCTGAGCCGGGAAAGATTATCTCTCAACACGCGGACATTGTACCGAACCACCTCCAGCTCCCCGATCTGAAAGCTGGGCATGTTGTCCAGAAGCACGGTGGGCCAGAACATATCATTGGGCAGCCAGTTTTCCTCCATCTGCTTGATCAGACCTTGATTGGCCAGGATGAATGCGGCCCCCCTCACCTCTGGATCCGGTTTTTTTTGGGCAAGTGGTTCAGGCATTTTGGAGTTGGTCCACATGGTGACGATTACAAAAATGACCAACACCAGCAGTATGGCCAAAACAAGAAAACCAAATCCGCGGCGTCTCTCTTTATCCTGATCACTCATGGCCTTTTCCCCTCTCCATTTTTCTATGGTGTACAGGCAAACTCCCCACTGCAGGCCTGACGGCCGAAATCTGTCGAAAATTTCCACTCTAATTTTAAGGGTTGGCAGGCACGAATGTCAAGCACCCCGTAAGATTTCCTTGGGGTCATGAGGCGGCTGCGGATTATGACGCAATCCCTTCAACTCCCTTATTAAGGTCTCCTTGAACCGGGTGGCGGACCTTTATTTTGCGGAAACCGGGAGAAAATACCTATCTAAAAGGTAAAGCTGAGCATCAGACCGGCAGGGCCCCTATCGGAGGTGAGGAGATTGAGCTTGAGTTGGTCTTTGAGACCCTTTCTGAAATCGGTCCTCACCTTGCGGTTCCATTTGTGGGTCACATTGACGGCGCTGTAGATGTTGCCGGTATACCACCCGATTTCCAGAAATCCCAGGATCCCCCCCAGCACATCATGATCCTGGTGAAAGGACTCCACCGTGGCCCAGATGAACAACCCGTTTAAGAGAAACGCCACCAGGGCGTCCTTGTAGCGCGATACATAGGCATGCCCGAGACCCGGAACCAGTCCGGCCATGACCCCCGCAACCACCGGGTCTTTTTGGGGAAGCAGCTCTCCTTTCACGCTCGCATCCGAAAGCCCTCTGGCGCTCTCATACAAAGGGCTTCCCTTTTCCACTTGTTTAAATGCCTGGGAGGCGTCCTGCCATCTGTTTTCCACCAGGCGGGTCCATCCCAATCGGTATTGGGCCGAATTCCGAAGCTCCGGTGTCTCATATCGACTCAGCACCTCCATGAAATAATGCTCGGCTTCGGCGGGCACCCCTTGCTCATAATAGGTCTCCCCAATCATCAGAAGCGCCTTGCCGGCAAAGGGTCCTTGAGGGTTTGAACGGAAAATATGGGAAAACCGGTCTCTGGCCTTCTCATATTGCCTTGTCTTGAAATAACAGACCCCGATCAGGTACCGGGCCAACGGGACCTGCTGGTCCTCGGGAAAAAAATGGATAAACCGCTCAAGCTCGGTGAGGGCCCGATCATAGGCCCCTTCTGCCATAAGGATATGGGCATATTCCAGTTGCTCATTGCTGCGGATGACCAATTCTTCCGCCAAAACGGAAGGGATTCCTGAAAACAGAAGCACGGTCCCCATCACAAAAGCACATGCCTTATTCATCATTGGTGTGCGTCCTTACCCTTATACCACCAGAAGTCGTTATTTTCCACCGGATCAAGGACCCGGGTGACGCCGTTTTGATGCACCAGGGGAGAAACACCCGCCTCCTCTCCTTCATGGATCAATCGATCCACGGTCATGATCCACCCAATAAAAAATCCGTGTTTCTCAAAGGCCTGGACACTGTAAGATGAGCAGGTGGGCATGCTGGGGCACCGGTCGCCGTCCACCGCGGATATGTGCTCTCGAAAAAATGAAGCCAGCCATGTTCCCGCATTCCCTCCCGATGAGTCCTTGTCCGGGGGTTCATCCAGGGGGGATGATGGGTGGGTGCGGGACAATTTTTCGCCGCAAACGGCCTGTTCCGCGCTTATCTGGAGAAGGCAGATGAACAGGAACAACACACCCAAATAACTGAATAAACGGTACATAAGGCACTCTTTATCATGACGGATTAAATCGCCGGGCACACCCTATCCCGAGCTTGAGCACTTCAAAGACGGCCCCATCCTCGCTCAGACACTAATGAAGCCCTGGGAATATGTCAAGACACGGCCCCGGGAATTTATGATTAGGCCTTGACGTCGGTTTTTTTTCCGTATATGCTTCAACTTAATGCCTTTTTCGTTTTCCTTCATGGACATTGATTTATATGAAGGGTACCAATACTTGCGGTACGCCCATCGAACCGAACAACAGGACCTCAATACCCTAAGTAAGGAGTGATTTTATGGCCTGGGACTGGGATAAGTTACAGCAGCAGAAAAAGAGTACAGGCGGCGGGGGGCCCTCCGGGCCGTCTCCCAACCTTGACGACATCTTTGAAAAGATCAAGGGGGCCAGGAACAAAGTTCCGGGGGGGTGGTGGATCGTTATCGTCATCATCATTCTCCTTTTCCTGGGGTCGAGCTGCTTTTACACGGTGGGGGTTGATGAAGTGGGGGTGATCCAGCGCTTCGGAAAATATGTCCGGACCACCCAGCCCGGGCTCAACTTCAAGCTCCCCAGCGGGGTCGAGAAGGTGACCAAGGTCAAGGTGAGGTATGTATTCAAGGAGGAGTTCGGCTTCCGGACCCTTCAGGCCGGGGTCAGGACCCGGTACACACCCGATTCCTCCTATCAAAACGAATTTTTGATGCTGACCGGAGATCTGAATGTGGCCGTGGTTCCCTGGATTGTCCAGTATCGGGTCAAAGATCCCTACAATTACCTGTTCAAGGTCCGAAACGTCACCAAAACCTTCCGGGACCTGTCCCAGGCCAGCATGCGTCTCGTGGTGGGGGACAGCAGCATCAACGAGGTGATCAGCAAGCGCCAAGAGCTTGCGCTCAAAGCCAAGGTGTTGCTGCAGGAGATGCTGGATGAAGCGGACACCGGGATCAAGGTGGTGACCGTGGAAATGAAGAAAACCAATGTCCCCGAACCGGTCCAGCCTTCATTTAATGAAGTAAACCAGGCGGTTCAGGAAAAAGAGCGAATGATTTACCAGGCCAGGGAGGCCTACAACAAGGTGATCCCCACTGCCAGGGGGCAGGCGGAAAAGACCGTCAAGGAAGCCGAGGCCTATGCCCTGGACCGGGTCAATCGGGCCGAAGGGGATGCGGCAAGGTTTCTGGATCGGTACAATGCCTATGTATTGGCGAAAGACGTAACCCGAAGACGCCTGTATCTCGAAGCCATGCAAGTGATCCTGCCCAAACTGGGGGATAAGTACATCGTGGATGCAGACCAGAAAAACTTCCTCCCCCTGCTCAACATGGGTATACCGGAAGGAGGCCGAAAATGAAATTCAAGATCCTGATAATTCCCATTGTGCTTCTGCTGATTATCCTCTATTCCGCGGCCTACACCATTGACGAAACCGAACAGGTGGTGATTACCCAGTTTGGGGAATCCATCGGCGAACCCAAGACCGAGCCCGGTCTTTATTTCAAGATCCCCATCATTCAAAACGCAAACGTCTTTCCCAAAAATCTCTTAGAGTGGGACGGCGATGCAGGCCAGGTTCCCACCCGGGACAAGACCTTTATTTATGTGGATACCTTTGCCCGCTGGAGAATCGTCGACGCCCTTAAGTTTTTTGAGACCGTAAACAGTGTGATCGGGGGCATGGCTCGACTGGATGATATCATTGATCCGGCGGTACGCAATCTGATCACCTCCTATCCGCTCTTGGAAACAGTTCGAAACAGCAACCGGGAACTGGACACCTTTGAGGTGGGCGTGGGGCATGTGCAGGATGAACGCCACCTGGGGACGGTAAAGACCGGAAGAAGCCTGATTATCAAAAAAGTCCTGGAACAGGCCCAACCCAAGGTGACGGATTTCGGCATTGAGCTGGTGGACGTGCAGATTAAACGGCTCAATTATGTGGAACAGGTCCGCAATTCGGTGTACCAGCGGATGATCGCAGAACGGAAACAGATCGCGGAAAAATTCAGGTCCGAGGGTCAGGGGGAGGCCCGCAAAATCGAGGGAAATCAGGAAAAGGACCTGAAGCGGATCCGCTCGGAGGCCTACCGGGAGGCCCAGGAGATCATGGGAAAGGCCGATGCCAAATCCACCGCCATCTATGCCAAGGCATATAACAGAGATCCGCTGTTTTATTCCTTCTTAAAATCGCTGGAGGTGTATGAAAAGGCGGTGGACAAAAAGACGTCCCTCATCCTTTCCACGGATTCCGACTTCTTGAGATATTTCAAAGACTATAAGATTGAAAACGAGTGATTCTAAAGCAGGAGACAACAGAGAAATGGTAAGAACCGAGATATCCCTCTTTCTGGTCAATGCCCCCGGTGAACTGGGGAAGCTGACCACGCTTCTTTCCGAGGCCGGCATCAACATCGATGCCCTCACCATCCAGGACGCCTCCGAATATGTCCAGGAACTGTTCAGGGCACGGGGAAAATCCCTCAAACGGGTGGCGCCCGCTGCCAGCTACGGCTCCATGAAAAAGGACTCGGCAGACTATGCGCTGATCCGGCTCCTGGTGGACAACACGGACCAGGCCATTGACCGCCTCTCCCACCAGGGATACGTCTTTGATATCATGCCGGTCATTGCCTTGGAAATAGAAAATAAACCGGGCACCCTGGCCGGTATGGCCCAGAAATTCGGGGAAGAAGGGATCAATATCAACTATGTCTACGGTTCGGCCCTCCCCAACGGCAAAAAATCCCTCTTCGTTTTCTGCCCCGAAGATATTGAGCTTGCCGCAGACATCTTCAAGGACTAACCGAACTGGATGGCTGCCGAGGAGGATCTTACGTCCACCAACCTGAGCTGAAGCCTGTCACGCCCCTGCCACCGGTTATATTCCGGTGAAAAAAGGAGGTGCAGGCAGGCCCCCCTGACCGGTTTCATATGACCCATCCTGAAACCGATGGCCTCCAGGGTGGTTTTCCCCTGCCTCACTCTCATCTTGAGGTGGTTCTCCCCCACCACCCGGGCGTCAAGCACCTCCACTGAACCGGCCATGAAAACAGGTTCGGCATTTTTTTCCCCGAATGGGGCCAATTCAGCCACCTGCTCCATGAACTCCGGGCCCACCCTATCGAGTCCCACCCGGGCATCCACGCGAATAACCGGGATAAGGGTTTCATCCGAGAGCATCTCACAGGCACATGCCTCAAACCCTTCTTCGACTGCAGCCAGGTTCCCTGTCTCCAGGCGCAGCCCTACTGCATGGGCATGCCCGCCGAACCGTTCAAAGAGGTGTGCGTTCCGGCCAAGGGCCTTAAAAAGATCGAACCCGTCTATGCTTCTCCCCGACCCGGTGGCCACGCCGTCGGTTATGTTGAACACCAGGGCCGGTCGATGGAACCTGTCCACGAGTCGGGAGGCCACAATACCGAGCACCCCCTGGTGCCAGTCCGCTCCCCCGAACAAAAGGGTCCTTCGACGGCCCACCAGGGCCTCTTGGCCGGCCTTCTTCTCGATCTCCGAGAGAATTTCCTGTTCCAGTTTTTGGCGTCTGGAATTGGTCCGGTTGAGTTGCCTTGCCAGGCTTTCGGCCTGAACTCTCTCTTTTACGGTCAGTATGTTAAGTCCATCTTCAGCATGCCCCAGTCTGCCCGGGGCATTGAGTCGGGGCGCCACCCTGAATGCCAGATCTTCGGAAGAAATTTCAGAGCCCTCCACATTGGAGACGCCCATCAATGCCCGAATGCCCGGCCACCGGGATTGGGCCATGCACCTCAGGCCGCTTTTCACCAGGATCCGGTTCTGCCCCACCAGAGGTACCCGGTCCGCCACTGTGCCCAGTGCCACCAGATCGAGAAGCTTCCTGAGGTCAGGCTCGGGTTGTTGTGTGAACCATCCCCGCTCTCGGAGGGCAGAACGGACGGCCACGGCCAGAAAAAAGGCCACACCCACGCCGGCCAGGCCCTTAAACGCAAACCGGCATCCGGGTTGGTGCGGGTTGACGACAGGACACCCATGCGAGATCTCTCCCTTTATTTGATGGTGATCGGTGACCACCATATCCATCCCGAGATCCATGGCAAGGGCGGTCTCCTGGAGGGCGGATATGCCACAGTCCACCGTAATGATCAGATCGGTCCCATTGTGAGCAATCCGGCGAATGGCGGCAGAATTCAGCCCGTATCCCTCGGTCAGCCGGTCCGGCACATAGGCATCCGCTTCAACACCAAGATCTGCAAAAAAATGCCACAGGAGCGCAGTCGCCGTGAGGCCGTCCGCATCGTAATCACCGTAAACGGTAACTTTTCTACGGTGTTCCACAGCACCTAATATAGTGCCTACGGCAGAGCGTATCCCTTTCATCTCCATGGGGTCGGCCATCTGTGACAGGGTCGGGGAGAGGAAGACGCGTGCCGAATCAGGATCCAAGATGCCGCGGTTAAAAAGGAGTTGGGCCTGGAGTGGTGTCACGCCGGTTTCGCGGGAAAGGGGGGATGCATGGGGCAGGGGCGGACATAGTCTCCAGGCCTTGCGAACAGGCGCCACCGGGAGTCCGCACATCATCCGCACTTCACGGGACGGGAGAGGGATTCCTCAATTTTTCCAACATCTTCAGGCACATCCACCTCAATAGAATCGTAACGGGTTTCAATGACCTTAATCCTGTACCCGTGTTCGAGTGCCCGTAACTGTTCCAGTTTTTCCAGCCCTTCCAGAACGCCCATGGGGAGGGTGGTGAACGTAGAGAGAAAGGACATGCGAAAGGCGTAAAATCCGAGATGCTTGAAGTGGGCCCCGTCGCAGGGTACATCCCGGCAATAGGGGATAGGGTGGCGAGAGAAATAAAGTGCGTGGTGGTTTTCATCCGTAACCACTTTGACATGGTTCGGGTTCATTATTTCTTCCGATTCCTGGATTCTCCACTTCAAGGTGCTCATGGGTAACCCAATATCCGTCACCAGGGGACGGGTCATCTCGGAAATCACACCGGGATCGAACAGGGGCTGATCTCCTTGAATATTGACAACGATATCATCCGGGTCGAAACCCATTTTTCGGGCGGCCTCCGCAATCCGATCCGTGCCCGATTTATGGGTCGATGCCGTCATCACCACCTTGCCCCCAAATCCTTGTACGCATCGGGCAATCCGATCGTCATCCGTGGCAACAAAAGCCGCTTCGAGGTCCGGACACCTCAGGGCCCGTTCATAGGTATGCTGAATCATGGGCTTTCCGGAAATAAGGGCCAGGGGTTTCCCGGGAAAGCGACTTGAACCGTATCTTGCCGGAATAAAGGCGAATATCTTCATCGGAAACGTTTACAACCCGTTTAACCCGGATACCATGGGGCGGGTAAAAAGAAGCAAACCGGCAATCAACCGTCGACCGTATAACTGGCACAGGCGGATTCCGATTCCCAGGCGCTCACTTTGTAGACCTGGACATTTCTGCCGTCAAATTTGCGAGCCAGACCTTCAAGGATATGGCGGGCGATGTTTTCAGAGGATGGGTTCAGCTCCTGAAAAGGGGGCAACTCATTTAAAAACCGGTGATCCAGCTGGTCCAATACCTTTTGGGTTTCAGCCTTTATCTCCCTGAAATCCACCAGCAGGCCGTCTTCCCCCAGGGTGGTCCCCTTCACGTGGACCTCCACCTTCCAGTTGTGGCCATGGAGCCTTTCACACCCGCCTTCAAATTCCCTGAGTTGATGAGCGGCGGCAAAATCGGAGATAATCTTCAGTTCATACATTCAACAATCTACTCATTTTTCCGCCGAATTCTGTTCTGCTTTGTCCTCGGCGGCCTTATCTGCTGACTCGTCCTCTGCTTCCACTTCTGGCTCTAAGTGGTCCTCCAACCTCTTTCCACACTCGGTGCACCTGCCGTCCACAATGATACCCGTACAGGTCCCATCAGGACACAACACCCTGTTTTCCAGATCCAGGTCATCCTCTTCCATGGGATCCTGGTCCACGGGGGCCTCCAAATCCTCCCGCATGGGCGCACCACAATACATGCAGTAGTTGGCACCCTCCGGCACTGTCTGACCGCAATCGGGGCAGGTAATCCCCGGCAATTCCTTTTCGCAGTATGGACACTTCATTATCGCCTATTTCTCCTCTCGCTTCTTTTTGAATCCCGCTTTTGGCCCTTCACCGCCAATCTTTTTACTTCCCCGCATTTGCTCGGTCCGAGTATAAGTCAATCCGAAGAAGGTGTCAAATACAACCTCCTGTCAAAACAAACCCAAAGAGATCTTGAAAAATCTCTTTTTACAGGGTATCAATGGGTGCGTCTGGTGATCACCAACCCCATGGATCCGGAGGATGCACATGACCGAAAATCCCAGTTACGAGACGCTGGAGAATAAGATTAGGGAACTAAAAGCCAAGGTAGCTCGATCTGAGGCGGAGGTAATCCGGCTGAGACAAAGAGAAAAGCGGCTTTCTCAGATCATTCAGGAGACGTCCATTCCCACTTTTGTCATTGACAAGAACCACATCGTTACCCACATCAACAAGGCCTATGAAAATTTAACGGGGATCTCCGCCCAGGAAATCCTGGGAACCAACAAACAGTGGATGTGTTTTTACCCCACCGAGAGACCCACCATGGCCGACCTGATCGTGGATGAGGCCTCGGAAGAAGAAATCTCCAGATATTACAGCGGCAGAGAACGAAAATCATTGATCAGTGAGGGTGGATATGAGGCCTCTGCCCTATTCCGAGATTTGGGAAAGGAACCCAAGTGGCTCTTTTTTACCGCCTCGCCACTCAAAGATGATGACGGACGAATCACCGGTGCCATCGAAACCCTTCAGGATATCACTGAACAGAAGAGGGCTGAACATGCCCTACGGAAATCCGGAAGACGACTGCGGACGCTTCTGGATTTTGTGCCCTACCCCATCGTGGTGTTCACCCTGGACGGTCGTGTGGACTATCTGAACCCCTCTTTTACAGAGACCTTCGGCTGGACCCTGGAAGAGCTTCGCGGAAAAACCATTCCCTATACGCCGCCGGAGCTGGCGGAAGAAACAGATCAGATGATTAGAAGACTCCTGGACGAGAAGATTATTCTCCGCCATGAAACCAGACGGCTCACCAAGGACGGCCGCATCCTGGACGTGGTGATGAAAGGGCGGGTCTATGCCGAGGAAGAAGATGCACCGGCCGGCGAGATCGTGATCTTACGGGACATTACTCACGAAAAAGAGATCGCCCGAAATAACGAGGCGGTACTGAGGATCAGTATGGCGCTTCCTGAATATCCTGATCTGGAGGACCTGCTTGATTACATCACCAGTGAGGTCAAACAGCTTCTAATGACAGAGGGGGCCCTGGTCATACTGCTGGACGAGGAAAAGGGAGAACTCTTCTTTATGGGTGCGGCTTATGACGATACCGATACTCAGAAACGCATAAAGGAAATTCGGTTCCCTTTGGACGAGCTCGTGGCCGGCGAGGTGATCCGCACCGGCGAGCCCGTTATCGTTTCGGATACCAGCGAGAATCGCGACCTTCACCGGGAAAGAGATAAAAAACTGGGGTACCACACCCGGAACCTTTTACTGGTCCCTTTGCGGAGCAAGGATCGGATTATTGGGGTATTGTGCGCCATCAACAAAAAGGACGAGGCATTTGATCAGGCCAATGTGGAGCTTTTAAACATGGTGGCCGCCACCGTGGCCCTGTCCATTGAAAATGCCAGGTTCTCGGAGGAGTTGAAAAAGGCCTACCGCGAAGTGATCAGCATGAACCGGGCTAAGGACAAGGTCATCAACCACCTTTCACACGAGTTAAAGACCCCCGTTTCTGTCCTGTCCGGCTCACTGAACATTTTAGAAAGGCACCTGATGGTTCTTCCGGCCAAGGATTGGGAGAAGGCCTTGACCCGGAGCAGGAGGAACCTGGAACGGATCATGGAAATCCAGAATCAGGTAGAGGATATCATGCTGGATCGGCACTATGAATCTCATCATGTGACCTCGTTGCTACTGGATCAGTGCGCGGATGAATTGGAGTCCCTCCTGGCGGAACAATTCGGGGAAGGCCCGCACATTGAGGCGGTTCGAAACCGCATCGACAAGTTGATGGGTCCCAAAGAAATCGAGCACAAACGGGTTCAGTTGGACCAATATGTGGCCCGGCGCCTGGAGGTGCTTAAACCCCGGTTCGCCCACCGTGAAGTAGACATCGTAAGTCTGCTGGAACCTGCACCGGCCATTTCCATCCCCCTGGACCCCCTTGAGAAGGTGGTGGATGGTCTGATCAAAAATGCCATCGAAAACACGCCGGATGAAGGAAAAATCGTTCTTTCGGTCCACCCGAAAGGGGAAGGGACTGAGTTTTCGGTGCATGACTATGGCGTCGGTATCATCACCGACGCCCAGCGGCATATTTTCGACGGTTTCTTTGCCACTCAAGATACCATGGCCTATTCCTCCAAGCAGGCCTTTGACTTCAACGCGGGCGGTAAAGGGGCTGATCTATTGCGAATGAAGATTTTTTCCGAGCGATACAATTTTAAGATAGAGATGACTTCCACGAGATGCCGGTTCATCCCCAAAGAAAGCGATCTGTGTCCGGGTCGAATCAGCAAGTGCCCCCATTGCGAGCACAAAAGAGATTGCTACAACTCCGGGGAAACGACCTTTACCCTTTATTTTCCGCCGGCGTAATGTGGGGGGCGGTTCAGGACAACGAAGATGAATGCGCAAATCCACCATACCCTGGCCCATCCGACCGCAGCCACCTTTCTGGGCGTCTCTGGACACCTCATCATGTGGGTGATTGTCATTGCCGCCTTATCCCTTTTTTGCTACACCTTGTATCGGAGGCTTTCGGTCCTGCGTGCGGCCCAGCCGGATCCCAGATGGGATCATATGGGAAAACGGCTCAAGGATCTTGTTATTTACGGACTGATTCAGAAACGGCAGCCTCGTTATCTATGGTCCGGACTGATCCATCTCATGATTTTCTGGGGGTTTGTGGTGCTGGGGCTACGGTCCCTGCAGTTGATCACCCAGGGCTTGGGGTTTCCTATTTTTGCTCCCCTCATGAGTACCGGTTTTGGTCCCATCTACGACTGTCTGCGGGATGTCTTTGAAATCATCGTGCTTTTCGCCTGTGTGTGGGCCATCTTGAGACGGGCTGTTTTGCGGCCTGAGAGATACGAGGGGAGCCCCCACAAAGAAGCTTATCTGGTCCTGGGGCTCATCTCCTTTTTGATGATCACCGATATGGCCTATGAAGGCACCACCCTGATCCTTGAGGGAGGAGAAGGCAAATGGATCCCGGCAGCACAACTCGCGGCCCAAGGTCTTTCCTTGGTACCTTCCGCAGCCCTACCCCCCATTCATGGCTGGGCCTACTGGCTCCACATCCTCACCTTTTTCTTTTTTCTCAATTATCTTCCCTTTGGCAAGCATTTTCACATTATCACCGGCCTGCCCACCCTCTTTTTCAGAAAACGCTCCAAAGGCGCCCTCAAACCGGCCCGATGGGGAGTCGAGGAATTGGAGGAACTGGAGACCCTGGGCGTGGAAAAACTAAAGGATTTCACCTGGAAACATATTCTGGACTTCTACACCTGCACCCAGTGCGGCCGGTGTACGGACAATTGTCCGGCCCATGCCATTGGAAGACCGCTTAATCCCAAAATGCTGACCATGACCCTCAGACATCATGTGGCCCAATGCAATCCTCTATTCGGATCAGCCATGAAAAAATCGGATAATGATGAAGGGGTGTCGCTCATCGGGGGGATCATTTCTGAGGATGTGGTGTGGTCCTGCACCACCTGCGGAGCCTGTGAAGCCGAATGTCCCCTGTTTATTGAATACATTGATAAGATCGTGGATATGCGGCGTCATCTTATTGAAACCGCCCAGGGCCCCAAGGCCTTCAACCAGGTCTTGATGCACGTGGAAAAGACCGGAAACCCCTTTGGAAAACCCCCCTCCAAACGGGCCGACTGGATCAGGGAGGGCGAACACTCGGGAGTGAGGATCCTCAAGCCAGGGGATGAGGTGGATGTCCTATACTTTGTAGACAGTTACGGCGCCTTTGATCCGGTCGGTCAAGCCATTGCCGGCGCCATTGTTCAGGGGCTGAAAGCGGCTGACATGGATTTCGGCATCTTGGGCCCCTTGGAAAAGGACTCCGGACATCAGGTGCGCCGTATGGGGGAGGAAGGGTTGTTCCAGCTCCTAATGGAAGAAAACCTTGAAACCTTCCGGCAGATCCGGTTCAAGCAGATTATCACCACCGACCCCCATGCGTTTAATACACTCAAGAACGACTATCCCCATGCCGTTGAGGTGTTACACTACACCCAGTTTTTCGCCCGGCTCATTAGCCAACGGAGGTTGCGTCCCCAAAAGACCCTTGAGGACTGCAGGACCTACACCTACCACGACCCCTGTTACCTGGGACGGCATAACGACGTCTATCTGGAACCGAGAGAGATCCTTCAATCCATGCCAGGGATGCACTGGGTGGAAATGGAAAAGAGCCGGGATCGAAGCTTTTGTTGTGGAGGCGGTGATATCGTGCTATGGCACGAAATGGAGTCCGAACAGATGCGCATGGCTGAAAAACGGGTTCAAATGGCCAGGGCGGCTGGTGCGCACGGCCTCGTTACTGCGTGTCCGTTTTGTTTCATACACTTTGAAGACGCCATCAAGACATTAGGCCTGGAAAACGAGATGCGGGTGTTCGACCTCATGCAATTGCTGGCATCCACGCTCGTCGAAAATCCCGCTGGCAGCGGCGAGGAGGAATGATTTCCCCGTGGCGCCCGAAGACAACCCATTTGGTATTTCCAGGCATGGGATGTGGATGTACCTGAGAAAACGATTATGGATGCGGTAATCACCCCAACAATTAGATACCAAGAGGCCATCAACCGTCTGTATGGGCTTCAGAAGTACGGAATTAAATTTGGTCTTTCCAAAACCACGAACCTGCTGACAAAATTTGGGAACCCGCAAGTCGGTCAGCGGTATATCCACATCGCCGGCACCAACGGCAAAGGATCGGCGGCCGCCTTTATCGCAGCTGTTTTGCAGCAGGCAGGGCTCAAAGTGGGTCTCTATTCATCCCCCCACCTGGTGCGGTTTACAGAGCGTTTTCAAATCAATAACCGGGAAATGGATCAGGACACGGCCGTGGATCTCATGGAAGCACTCCATGAGGCATTTGTGCAAGAAGAACCACCCACCTTTTTTGAGGTCACCACCGCCATGGCCCTGATCTATTTTGCACGGGAGAAGACAGACCTATCCATTTTGGAAGTGGGCATGGGCGGTCGGTTGGATGCCACCAACGTGATTACTCCCGTGGTTTGCGGCATTGCCAGCATCGGGATGGAACACCGGGGATTCCTGGGAAACCGTCTCACAGACATCGCCAGGGAAAAGGCCGGTATCATCAAACCGGGCGTCGATGTTATCACCTCTGTCTCACAGCCTGCCGTGATTGATATTGTCAAGGCCATTGCCCTGCAAAAAAAAGCGCCGTTATGGCGGGTGGGAAATGAGATCAGATACCGCACCACCCGGAAAGGATTTCATTACACCGGTCCGCATCTTCGATTGGAAGGGCTTTCCCTGGGGCTGAAAGGGGCTTTTCAGAGCAGAAACGCCGCCCTTGCCCTGGGTATTGTGGAGCGGCTTATCCAAAAGGGGTATGCCATCTCTGCCGGAGATATCAGAGACGGCCTGGCCCATACCCGCTGGCCCGGGAGGATGCAGGTGGTGAGCCATGCCCCGCTTATCATTGTGGATGGCGCACACAATCCTCCCGCCATCCGAACCTTGGCCGCTTCGGTACGCAAGGGGTTTACTTATGAGCGCTTGATTTTAGTGATCGGCGTCATGGCGGACAAAGACCTTTATCCCGTGCTTAAGGGCATCGTACCATTGGCGGATTACACCATCTATAGCCGCCCGGTTTACGCAAGGGCTGCCCCGCCTGAACGCCTCATGGCCACGGCCGCCCCGCTTGGAAAACCTGGAGAAATCGCCGCCACCCTGCCACAGGCCCTGGACCGTGCCAGGAAAATGGCCGATCCCCGTGATATGATCCTGGTGTGCGGCTCTCTGTTCACCGTGGGCGAGGCCTTGACCTATTTTGATCCGGTGACATTTAAACCAGATGAGTGAAAAACGGCCAAGATGGCAGATACGCCGATAACCGAACCCATATAAGATATTTTCGTACGGATATGTTGAACATCTGCTTATTTCTGAATCCCGCTATTAGACGAGGTAAGCCCATCCATCCTCCAAACCGGATTTCCTTTGTTCTTATTGCGGGCGCAGTTCTTTTCTGGAGCCTGATTTCTCCTCACATGGCCTCGGCAGCCGGGTTTGCTTCCGGCTTGGATATGGCGGGAGATAGGGAGTCCCCTTGGAAGATTTCCGCGGATCGCCTCACCTACATGGCGGCGGAAAGAACTTATGTGGCAGAAGGGAACGTCATCATCTCCAAGGCAGATCAATCACTGTACACCCAGTACGCCACCTATGATATCCGTACAGGCACGGTTACCCTCTCAGGGGGACTGCGGCTGGAAACAGACGGGGATACGGTTACAGGAAAGGAGGGGTCTTTCAATCTCAATACCCGGACCGGGAAGATCGTGGAGGGGGCTCTGTTTCTGGAGCGCAACCATTATTATATCAATGGCCAGCTTCTGGAAAAGGTGGGCGCGGATACCTATGTGATCGAGGATTGCAGCGTAACCACGTGTGACGGGACCAATCCGGACTGGCGTATCACAGGCTCAAAGGTCCGGGTCACCATAGAGGGATACGGCACAGTCAGGCATGCGGCATTTCGCGTTCGGGGCCTCCCCATCATCTATGTTCCCTATATGATTTTTCCCGCCAAAACCCGGCGCCAAACCGGTCTTCTGCCTCCCAGAATCGGTTACTCCACTTTGAACGGCGGGGAGGTAGAGGTTCCATTTTTCTGGGCCGTTTCCGATCAGGTTGATGCCACCTTTTACCAGCGCTACATGAGCCAGCGGGGGTATATGCAGGGGGTGGAATTCCGTTACCTTGCAGATGAAGCCTCCAAAGGGGTGGTAAAGTTTGATATCCTTTCCGATCTTGAAAAACAAAAGAGCATGTCGGACGCAGACGCCCTGGATATCAGTCCCTATGAACGCACCAACCGGACACGCTACTGGCTCAGAAGCATGGTGGATCAGGATCTCCCCCTCGGGATGGAAGCCCGGTTGGATGCCGATTATGTGAGCGATCAGGATTACCTGAGGGAATTTGAAGATTCTCTTTTCGGGTTTACCACCCGGACGGACCTGGCCGATGAGTTCCACCGGCCGTTTGAGGAGCAGCGTTCTCCCACCCGGCGATCGGCCCTCAGGTTCAGCCGGGATACAGATGCATACAGCCTTCAGGGCATGACCAGTTATTATCAATACCTGGAAGATCCTGCCGATAAAGATCAAATCCATCAACCCCTGGGAGGACTCGATTTCACATTTATGCAAGAGCAGATCAGACAACTCCCTGTTTTCTTCAATGTAAAGTCAAACTACGATTATATTTGGAGTGAGCAGGAAACAAAGGGGCACAGTCTTTCCATCTCACCGGAGGTCACCTTCCCCTTCTGGCTGGGACCTTATGTGGAGTTTGAGCCGGCTTTTCGGTATACTTATGACGCCCTCAGGGTAGATGGCCTTGATGGAACCAAAGAGAATTACTATCAGTCGGCCTACGAGGCCCGGGCCAGGCTGGCCACCAATGCGGAAAAGGTGTACGTCGTAGACGGGTCGCGAGTCAAAAGGGTGCGGCATAAGGTTTCCCCGGCCCTCTATTACACCTACAGGGGCTATCGCACCGATCAACAGGAAGACCCCTGGTTTAATCCCATCGACTATGATGACTATGGAAGCCCCTGGTTCGATTTCATGGATCAGGGCCGGGAAGAAGATCTTTCCAGGAATCGTATTTCTCTGGCACTGGAGAATTTTCTGGATGCCCGGCTCGAAGACAGGGAGGGAAAGGTCGACTATCGCCAGTGGTCCACCTTTAAACTGATCCAGGGCTATGACATTGATGAGAACCGCCGCAGCATAAGGCCGGGAGAAGAAAAAAGACCCTTCACCCCCCTGGCTGCCCAGTTGACCGTAACCCCTTTTCCTGCTCTCGATTTGCGGGCGAGTACGGCCTGGGATCACTATGACCATCAGCTTTCCCGGACCACTCTTTCAGGCGAGCTTACCGTCCAACGGAACGGCGGCAGAAAAGACAGATATGAGGTCAATTATCAGTATTATGCAGCGGATGAGGGCGGGCAAACCAATGTGAATCTCAAGGCCGATGTGAACCTGGTTCACGGCCTGTCCATAGGCGGCGCTTTTCATAGGGATCTTGACAAGGACCACAATATTCTGACCGCCGGGTGGGTCGGATACCAAAGCCAGTGCTGGGGGATCAAATTGGGGGCTGAAAAGGAGTACAACGAAACCAATGTGATCGTGGTGTTGAGGCTCGTGGGCCTGGGAGATACCGGGGAATGGTAGCAGGATTTACCCCTCGCGGGCTGTCTTCCCTGCCATCCAATCCAGTACGACCACCACCCCGAATCCCACCGCCATCAGGAGTATGGCAACGGCCGCCTCCTGATTCAAACAGGGAGGGAGGGTATTGGCTTGCACCAGCGGGACCATATTTCCATGGGCATCGGCAACGCTTTCAAGGGGTTCCTTCCAAGGCCAGACCTTGCGCAAAGACCCCAACATAAGACCGATGAGGAACGCCACGATGAGATCGTGGTATCTGTTGAGGATCCAGCCCAGCAGTCGTGAAAATACAATGATGCCGATCACGGCGCCGGCCCCTACAATGAGAAGGACTTCAAAATCCCTGTGGTTTACGGCCTCCAGGATATACTGATACTTGCCCATCAAGACCAAAATAAAGGACCCGGATATTCCCGGGAGAATCATGGCACAGATGGCGGTTGCGCCTGAAAGGAACAAAAACCAGGAATCATTGGGCGTTTTGCCAGGAACCAGACCCACCAGAAAATAGATTCCTGCCAATCCCATGAAAAACGAGAGCCATGTACCGGGTCTCCAGTGCGCAACCCTTCTGCTTACCGTGAGTACAGAGGCCAAGATCAATCCCATAAAAAAGGACCAGATAAACACCGGCTTGTTCTCCAGAAGCCACGCAAGCCCTTGGGCAAGGGTAAAAACGGCCAGGAGAATACCCACTCCCACGGACAGCAGAAATTCCCAGGAAACCGCGCTCAAAAATTCCCTGAACTTCAAGGCAGAAAGGAGCCTTAGGCTTTTAAGGTCAAAGGAGCGTATGGCCGCTATCAAATCTTCGAAAATGCCCAAGATGAACGCCATGGTGCCACCGGAGACCCCAGGCACCACATCTGAAGCCCCCATGCAGAAGCCCTTGGCGGTCAACCCCACATAGTGCGTAAGCGGCCGGTTTTGTTTTTCCATATTTCTTCGCAAAAAGAGATCTCAGCCTCTGGAAAGCAGGATGACCGTCAGACCCAGGGCCCAGCAGTACGGTGCAAAATAATAGAAATGACCCCGCCTGACCATACCCATCAAAATCCGCAGGGCCAGAAGTCCCACCAGCGCCGAGGAAACCAGCCCCAGGCCCAAGGGGATAATCCCCACCCTGCCCAAGGCCTCAGCATTGAACTGGAGGATGACCGCCCCTATGATAGCCGGGATAGACAGAATAAAAGAGAATCGGCCTGCCATATCCCGGTTCAACCCCAGCAGCAGGGCGCATACAATCGTTGTACCGGAGCGCGAAATGCCCGGCATGATGGCCAGCCCCTGGGCCGTACCCACCGCCAACGCCATGATAGGGGTTACACGCTCCAGTGTTTCATGGGATCGGGGAATCAACCGGGTCAGTCCCGCGATACCTCCGGTAACCAGGAGCATAACCCCTGACAGGGTCACGGATCCGAAAAGCCCTTCGAAGAAATCCTTGAACATTATTCCCATCAGCGCAGTGGGGACCGATCCCACGATCACCATCAAGGCAAGAAAGGCGTGAGGGCTGTCTTGAAAGGAACGATACTGCCCGGAGTTTACCAGTGATCCGATCTCCTGGAGTATTCTTTTGAGATCGTCACGAAAAAAGGCACACACCGCTATCAGCGTGCCCAAGTGCAAAGAGGCATCCAGCAGCAGCTCGGGCTCCCTGAACCCGAGAAAATGCTCGAAAATAACGAGATGACCGGAACTGCTCACAGGGAGAAATTCGGTCAGCCCCTGTACAATGCCTAAAGCAATCGTTTCCAAATTGGTCATGGTGGCTTTAGTATCAGAAGCCAAGGCCCCTGGCAAGCCCTAATGCAGTGAGGATATCCAAGCTATAGTGTCAGGTCATTTGGCCCGCCGCAATGGAATTGGGAGCGGTTCAGAGGCATAGTCCCTTTCCTCCGGCGCCGGAGTCAAATAGACGGACGTAGAAAAAGAAAGGACCTGCAAACCGCCATTTCATTTGCAGGTCCTGATCATGGCCAAAAAAGCTCGGCAGGAAGGAAGGAAAACGGGCTCAAAAAACGAACGCCTTACACGGTTCTGTCCAACCCTTTATGAGCCCAACATCTCCTTCAACCGTTTCAACGGTCGAATCTTTACCACCCTTCGGGCGGGTTTTGCCTTTATGGTAATCTCTTCCCCGGTGAATGGATTAACGCCTTTTCGAGCCTTGGTTGCAGCCTTTCGTTTCACTTCGATTTTTAAAAGCCCGGGCAGTGTAAACTGCCCCGCACTTCTTTTTTTGATATGGCGTTCTATGAGGGCGCTCAATTCGTCAAATACGGCTGATACTTCTTTTTTCGTTAAACCGGTGTTTTCAGCGATTTCGTTCACCATTGTTGATTTGGTCATCGGTTTTTGAACCGCCGATACTTTTCTTTTGGCCGGTTTCTTGGCGGACCCCTTTTCAGAACTGTTTTTGGCTGCCATACGTCTCTCCTTTCCTAAACCTAAAGATGTTATCATTCTCCATCTGAGCAACGCCTCGGCTCAGAAAGGGCCTGTAAACAATCGGACAAAACCGCCGTATCTTCTAAAACTTAGAAAATACAGCCATCTTCAGCCTTTGTCAACCATTTTTATATCAATTAAACCCCATTCCTTTATTGATCTGAAGAAATAAAACGTGATGCATTTCTTGGGACCTTTATGGGTCCCCTATCGCAGGCGGCATCATCGGTGGGTTGCTCCTCTTTTTTATTCTACTTGAAAAAATGCGGTTTTCGATCCTTCAAAAAAGGCATGGCCGACCTCACTGCGTCAATCCTCTTGGGTTCAATGTCAGCGATGAGCAGTGTTTCTTGGTCTCCGGCCGAGGCAATTACGTCACCCGTGGGGTCTATGATGGCCGATCCCCCGGTAAAACTCAGGTCCCCGCCCTCCCCCACCCGGTTTACTCCCGCAACAAAACACTGGTTCTCTATAGCCCGGGCCCGCAGAAGCAGATCCCAATGGGCCTGACGCTCAGCAGGCCAGGAGGCAATGATCACCATGAGCCCACACCCATCCGCCAGAGTTCGAAATAATTCAGGGAACCTCAAATCATAGCACACCAGACACGCAGCCTTCATGGAACCCAATGCGAACGGTTGAGGCCGGTCACCTGCCTGGTAATGAGCGTCCTCCTGAAGAAGGGCAATTTGATGAATTTTGGCATACAGGGCGAGGTCCTTTCCGTACCGGTCCACGCTGAGGGCCACGTTCTTGGGCCTTTGGGCACCGTCTGAGAGCGCAAAGCCGCCCACCACATTTATGTTCAGTTCTCTTGCCATGGATCTGAGCAAGGTCGGTGTGGATCCGTCCCCTGCTTCTGCAGTGACGGCGGTGTCCATGGAAAAGCCGGTGGAGAACATCTCGGGAAAGACCACCAGATCCACATCCGATGCCTTTGCCGCTGCTGCCAGATCCCATGCATGGGCATGGTTGGCAGCCCGGTCATGCCATACAATATCCATCTGTACTGCCGCAAGTCTCATTTGAAGTACCGCCTCAGCCGTTTGATGGCTTCTGTCAATGTGGCATCTTCTTTGCAAAAACAAAACCGCACCAGATTTCGACCCGCCCGCCGTTCTTTCCAGAAACAGGAACAGGGAATGGCTGCAACCCCGGCCTTTTCCGGGAGCATCCGGCAGAAGGTCACATCATCATCAAATCCCAGCCCAGTGATATCCGCCAGCAGATAATACGTCCCATCACAGGGATAAACCTTGAACCCCATATCAAACAGGGCGTCCGACAGCCGGTCCCGTTTTCGGGTATAATCCTGGAGCAATTGCCTGTAGTAGGTATCCGGAAAGTCCATGGCAAATGCCATGGCCTCCTGCAATGCCGATTGGCCGCAAAAGGTAATAAACTGATGACTCATCCGAACTGCCCGGGAAAGGACCGGGGATGCAATTACGTACCCCACCTTCCATCCCGTCATGGAGAATGTCTTGGCCGTGGAAGAAACCACAAATGCCCGCGATTTCAGTTCAGGGAGGGTGAGAAGCATGGTATGGCGCTTATCATACACCAGGTGCTCGTAGACTTCATCGGAAATGGCATAGGCATCGTATTGTGCGCACAGGGCTGCGATGAACTCCAGTTCTTCCCGTCCGAATACTTTGCCGCACGGGTTCTGGGGGTTATTGATCACAATGGCCCGGGTCCGGGGACCGAACGCCTGGCGCAGCCGCTCCCTCGGTAGAGCGAAGTCAGGTGGGTCCAGTGACACATATCTCACCTTGGCCCTGGCCATGGCGGCCACCGGCGGATAGCTGTCATAGGCCGGCTCCAGCAGAACCACTTCATCTTCAGGTTCCAGTATGGACAACAGGGTGGCGCATAACCCTTCCGTGGCCCCGGAGGTAACGGTTACTTCCTGGTCAGGGTCTATATCAAGATGGTAGAACCGCTTGACCTTACGCGATACGGCATCCCGAAATTGCGCAACGCCGTAGGATAATACATACTGATTGGGGCCCCGAAGGATGGCTTCCGCGGCCTTGGCCCTAATTTCCCCCGGGCCGTCAAAGTCCGGGAACCCCTGAGAGAGATTGACCGCGTGATAGCGATTGGCCAGAACGGTCATCTCTGTGAAAATAGAGGTTCCAAAAGGGCGAAGCGCCTCAATGACAACTTCCCCTTGCTCTGGTTTCTGTTCCCGGTTCACAGGCACTCCTCATCGTATTGTAACGGGTTAATCGAAGCATGTTTCAGCCCCGCCCGAACAGCGGGGCAGGGATGGTTCCGAATGCAATGAGTGAAAAACAAGCCGCTTACTGCATTCATGTGGAATTCCGGGCCAGAAGAGCCGCACCGAGGGCCCCAATGATCTGCGGTTCTGTGTACACGTGAATGGGCCTGCCCAGTTTTTCCTGCATAAGCTTCACCACACCGATATTTTTGGCCACCCCTCCGCTCATGGTCACCGAACCGTGCACGCCCACGGACTTTACCATACTGAACACCCGGTTGGTGATGGCCCGGTGCAGCCCCCGGATCACTTCCTCCTTGGGACGGTTTCGGGCCACAAGGGAGACGACCTCGCTTTCCGCAAACACTGTACACACGCTGCTGATGACCGCTTCTCCCCGGGCCTGTTCTGCGAGAGGGCCCAAATCATTCAGGGATACCCCGAGCTTGGCAGCCATGACCTCCAGAAAACGGCCCGTGCCGGCCGCGCACTTGTCATTCATGGTAAAATCCAGGACCTTGCCGCCTTCTCCCACTCGGATTACTTTTGAGTCCTGGCCCCCTATATCGATAACCGTTTGAGTATCCGGAAATAAGTGCCGTGCACCGGCCGCATGGCAGGAAATCTCAGTCACGCGTTTATCAGCAAAGGGGATGGAGACCCGTCCGTATCCGGTGGCGATGAGTCTTTTGATTTGGTCTCGCGCCACACCGGTGTCAAAAAGGGCCTTTTCCAGAGATTCCAGCCCGGCCTGAGTACTGTTTGCCTGGGTGGAAGTAATGGAATACCCCACCATCCCCCCTGCGGCGTCAACAATGACCGTTTCCGTACTGAGAGATCCCACATCCACGCCTGCGAAATAATGGTCTTCCTCCATCTCACCCCCCCATGGTCTCAAAAAAGGCCTCCAGACGCGTACGGGTCTGCTCCTCAGAATAGGCCCGAGAATCGGTGATATCCGCCTCGACGATCACGCAGGGGATGTTTAGCCGATCCATGAGCAGGCGTTTTAGATCGTATTGTCCCACAGAGTAGGGCTTGCAACTCTTGGCCGAATGGATGACCAGTCCGTCCACCCCATAGGCTTGGATCAGATCCTCCATGAGCTTGAGGCGGTGTTTCAGATTGTTATTAAGGATCACCAGGCTGTAGGCCTTGGCCATGGATTCCAGGGGCCGTTCTGCATGCATGTGGGGAATGGTCTCGGCCCAGGCATTGGTATAGGTTGCGGTCACAAAATTCATCCCCTTTTCAGCAAATAGATTCGAAAAATCCCGGACCTTGTACCAGATGGCGATATTATCCCACATCAGCCGCTTCTTTTCATGGGCAATGGCGCCGATTCCTTTTCTTGCCCTCTCTCTAAGTTCGTGGAGCAGGGTTTGATAGTAGGTCAGGGCCACCGGAAGCCCCCTCAGGGATACGATGGGCGCCATGTGAACAAAGGCGTCGAATATGGTCATGGGCGCCGGCTTTGCTTTCATGGTCTCCAATACCTGGCCCCAGGTAAGGGCCGCCTCTTTGCCGATTCGAATCATATCCTGGAATTTCCGTTCGTCGAAGGGCCGTCCTGATATCGCTTCCAAAACCGGAATCATCTCCTTTAGTTGCTGCACCATATAGGCCACATCCGTATCATTGATTTCCTGAAAGTTGTAGGGCGTATCAAAGAGGATCAGCGGTATGTTTAGCTTATGGGCGAGCACCCTGTACCAGTACACCACGGTCTGGCAGATATTATTGGACGCAAAGAGTAGATCGGGTTTGGGCAATTTACCCACCGGGGTTTTTCCGGATAGAAAATGTCCCAGGTCGATCCGGGCGTAGGAGCAAAGGTCCTGGTGGTAACCGTTCTCCTCTGCCGCGCTGCACAGTTCCGGTCCCATCCGTTGCGCCCCGCACAGGGCCCCATGGTTTTCCGGATATACCGTGTAAAAGTCAAAGGGTCTCAGGATCTCCACGGGCGCCCCGCTGGTCACCCAGGCTACGGGTTTGGCCCCTTCGGCATAGCGGGAAAGGAAGTAGTGACGGGTCATGATCTCTTTGAGTCTTCCCGTACACGCAAGCGGGGGACCGAAGCAGGGGTTGGGTGGGCGTGATTTCTTTCGCTTGGCGACCCTACCCAGCCCCATGGTTACCGGTGCACCCAGGTCTTTCATAAAGCTATAGACGCAGCGCTTCGCTACGGACATGGCTGTTTTCCTCTCCGTGATCGGACACGAATATCCGTCAACTGATCATCTCCACAAAGGCCTCCACTCGGGTGGTTAGTTGCCCGGTGAGCCCCTGATTGATCTCCACATCCAGTACAAGGGTGGGGATGCCACGGTCTTTGACTGCCTCTGAAACGAGCGGCACGTCAAATAGTTCGGGCTCGCAGAATTTTACCAGATAAAAAATCACCCCCCTGGCCCCGCTTTTTTCGATTTTTTCCAAAAGGCCGTTTATCCTTTCCTGGATGCTTGAATTTTTGGTAGTGCATGGGGGCAAGGAAAAATAAGCATCTGCCAAGGCCTCAAAAGGATCCTGAGCCGGTTCCCCGTGGATCAGGAACCTTCTGCTGCAGTTCATAAAATCGTCATCCACAATTCGGACCCCTGAGGCATCCAGGAGCTTCAGTATTTCAGGGGGATTGGGAAGCACCCCGCTCAGGATCACCCCGGGCCCGGAGGTGTCTTCTCTCTCGGCGGTTCTTCTAAACGCTTCCAGCCTGGGAATGAAATCCTCGGGGTGCAGATACTCCCCTTGTCGAAGCACACCGTAAAAATCAGCGTTGGGTGCGTTTAGGGTGCCGGCCCTTCTCTGTTCATAGATTTCCCCCAGGAGGGCCCCCAGGGCAAACCCCTGTTGTACGCTCTGTTTGAAGCTGGACGGGTCCAGGGGTCCCATGGTCTTTTCCAGGGCGGTGACCAGGGCCCTGAGTTGTTCAACAAAATACCGCCTGGAAGAATGCCGATACGGGGCCTTGGGAGGATAAAAGAAGTAACAGGGTTTTCGGATTCCCAAGTAGTCGTTCACTATAGAGGCCAGGTTCTGAATAGAGTCACAGGTGTGAGGAAAGAGAAAGCCGTCCAACATATCGCACTTTCCCTCCAGAATCAGCGCCAAACCTGCTCTGACTACCGAACAGATATAGGGTTGAAGATGGGCATTGGCCTCACTGGTATCCACCGGCGGATCCCAGATCTCAGCAGGGATCGCATTCATGGCCCACAGGATCTCTTTGGGATACTGGGCGGGAAAGGCGCCGATAAGGCGCCGGCCCATCTGTTTCTGACTTATGAGATATTCCGTGCGTGTCACTGCCGTTTTCGTTTACCCGGGGTTGGGGGTTAGATCCAGGTATTCCTGAGATCCCACACCTTTGTATTGTAACCGCTCAATGCATGTCAAGTTCATAAACCCTTGACAGGCTCTCGGCCCATCTTCTATTTTTCTTCTATAGCGGGATTGCCCAGACCATCCCGGCCACGGGAATTGATGAGAATTCTGATTTATGAGGGTTTTAAAGGGCTCACGGCATGACAGCATCGGATAATCGATCGAATCAACTCTCCAAACAGGATGTCTTTGTGCGGGATCATCTCGCCAGCTGCCGCACCGATCTTGCAAACCAGCGAACCTTTCTATCCTATTTTCGAACCGCGCTGGCATGCTTCATATCCGGGCTGGCGTTCATCAAGTTCTTTGGGCACCCCTTTGTTGCCGCACTGGGATGGATTCTGCTCCCTACCGGCGTAGTCGCTATGGTTCTGGGGGTGATCTCCTATGGGAGGACGAATCGGGCCATGCGTAGACAACAGGCAGAGGCGGAAAATAGAGACACAGGATGATGGGGTCGGAGACAGATACGCTTGCAGACACTTTTGCCCTTTAAACGGGGAAATCGGCTTGGATCCAGGGCATCCCTGGGAAGGAATGACCCTCTGTGCCGCATGGTGGCGGTCATTGCCAAAGGGATACTCTTTTTATTCTATGACCTCAAGACCGAAGGGGCAAGGCATCTTCCCCGACATGATGCCTTTATCCTCCTGCCCAAACACCAGTGCTGGCAGGACATTCCCCTCATCGCCCTGGCCACCCCCAGACCCCTGTACTATATTGCCAAGCACGAGCTATTCCAAGGCCCGGTTTCAGGACGGTTTATGCGATCCCTGGGGGGGATCCCTCTGAATCGCCAAAATCCCCTGAAAAGCAGGGATTCCCTGAGGGCCATGATTCATTACCTCCAGGCCGGACAAGGGGTGGTGGTTTTCCCCGAGGGCACTTATTACAGAGGGAAGATGGGTCCCGGCAAGGCGGGAATACTGCGACTAATCATGTCCAGATTATCCCTCCCTCTCGTTCCCGCGGGTGTGCACTATACCCGAAAAGGGATCAGAATCCGGGTCAATATCCACTTCGGAAGACCCCTGTATCCGGATAAAACGGGGCGGCCGAACCGAAGTCTAAACGCGGTCATGCGGCAAATCGCCCTGCTTTCACGCCTGGAATGATCCGGTCGCTGTGATTTTCGAGATAATAACAGGAGACATCATGTCTAATTACGCGGCGTTTTTTACACGAATCGACGGTTATACCCAAGAAATCATCGACCTGCAGCGGGAACTCACTGCCAGGGCGGCGTTAGGCCCTTTAAACGGGGGGACGGGTGAACACCGAAAGATGGCTTTCATAAAAAAGGCTTTAAAGGGACTCAACCCCCCGTTTGTGGAGGAAATCCGGGCCCCGGATGACCAGGCCCGGGATGGCTACCGGCCCAACCTGATTGCCAAGTGGGAGGGGAAGCAGGCGTCCCCTGTCATATGGGTCCTGAGCCACGCGGACGTAGTCCCCCCGGGCGATCTTTCCCTGTGGAAAACCGATCCCTTTACGATAGCAGTGGAAGAAGACCGTATTATCGGCCGGGGGGTAGAGGATAACCAGCATGGTTTTGTGAGCGCCTTTCTGGCCCTCAAGGCGGTGCTCGAGTCCGGACATGAGTTGACACGGCCGGTGGGGTTAATCGCTGTGGCCGACGAAGAGACCGGAAACCGCTATGGCCTTGAATACGTCCTTAAACACCGACGGGAATATTTCAGGAAATCCGATCTGATTGTGGTGCCGGATGCGGGGGACTCCTCCGGCACCATGATCGAGGTGGCGGAAAAATCCATGTTATGGCTTAAGTTTACGGTGACCGGACACCAGTGTCATGCCAGTACGCCGGAGAAAGGGAAGAACAGCCTGATCTGTGCGGCCCGGCTGATCACGGCCCTGGAAGGTCTCCAGGATCAGTTTGCTGACACGGACCCGCTTTTCAGTCCGTCCCGTTCCACTTTCTCGCCCACCAAAGTCGAGGGGAATGTCCCCAACATCAATACCATCCCGGGTCGGGACACCTTTTACGTGGACTGCCGCGTGCTTCCCGGGTACAGTCTCAATGAGGTGATTGCCGCAGCACAGGCCATATCCCTGGAAGTCAGCAGTCAAACAGGCCTTGAGATTGATGTGGAGGCGGTTCATCGGCAGGACGCGGCAGATCCCACCCCTCCTGATGCCCCGGTGGTCCGGGCATTAAGGCGGGCTATCCTCACGGTTACCGGAAGGGAGGCCCGTCCCATGGGGATCGGCGGAGGAACAGTGGCCGCCCTTTTTCGACAACAGGGACTTCCCGCTGCAGTATGGTCTACTTGTCCGGATACGGCACACCAGCCCAACGAATATTGCCTGATTTCGGATATCATCCGAGATACAAAGGTCTTTGCCGCCCTGTACTTAGATGAAACCATTGCTGACTCGATCCCCTTCGAGTAAGCCCATCTTGCCATATCCATTATGTTTTTTGAATTGACACCCTTGTATTGATGACGTAAACTCCCCCCGCCGGTTATGGTACGATAGGGTCCCATGCGGGGACCATTAACGGGTTAAAGGGGCGAACACATCAGATGAAGCTTACGTTTTGGGGGACAAGGGGATCCATTGCCGCCCCCGGAAGAGAAACCATCGTGTACGGGGGAAACACCTGTTGTCTGGAGATCGATCTCGAGAGCGGCAGCAAAATCATCGTGGATGCCGGAACCGGCATCAGACCCCTGGGTGATCACCTGATAGATCAGGGAGATCCGGTCAACGTTCACCTGCTCATGACCCATGTGCACTGGGACCACATTCAGGGATTTCCCTTTTTTGATCCCGCGTTCAAGCCCACCACCAACATCACCGTGTGCGGCTTTCCGGCCGGTATGAAGGGCCTGAGGGCTATTTTTGACAACAATCTGGGTGACGGATTTTTCCCCATTCAATTCGACGAGTTGAGTGCCGAGATCACCCACTTGAAAACCCTCGAAAAAGAAAGGTCGCTCTTCATCGATAACTGCCGCATCGAAGCCATCCCCCTCAATCATCCCCAGGGGGCCTTCGGGTATCGTTTTGAAGAGGGTCACAGGCATCTGGTCTTTATTACCGATAATGAACTGACCGAAACCGCGCGGGCCGGGTGTCGGCCTGAGGATTACGTCAGATTCTGTAAAGACGCCGACATTCTCATCCACGATGCCCAGTTCACCGAAGACGAAATTGACCGGCACAGGGGCTGGGGGCATTCTGATTGCGCATCCGCCCTGAACCTGGGGATAGCGGCCGGGGTCCGGCGCCTGATTCTGTTTCATCACAATCCCTCACGAACAGACACGGAAATAGAGGACATCGAAGCGCGATGCAGTGAATGGGCTCGAAAAGCAAAGGCCTCCCTCACGGTGGAAGCCGCCAGGGAAGGCAGCGAGCTGATTCTTTGAGTGTTTCTTGTCGGGTGTCTGCACAGTCTGTTTTATCCGCATTCTCCTTCAGCGTTCATGATGCCCTATGAATGAATCAACCTCCAAAGAAATCATCCTCGTCATGGGAGGGGCCAGGAGCGGCAAGAGTTCATGGGCACTTAATTACGTTCAGGACCGTTATGAGACCTGCCTTTTCATTGCCACGGCAGAGGTGAAGGATGAGGAGATGGCAGAACGGGTCAGACGCCACCAGGCGGCGCGTGGACCCCAGTGGCGACTAATGGAGGAACCGCTTCTTCTGGGTGAGGCACTAAAAACCAAATGCAGTCGCGTGAATGCGGTTTTGGTGGACTGTTTGACCGTATGGCTGAGCAATGTACTGCTCAAAGAGGGGAAAACACGAGTGGCCGCCCATGAACAGCGGCTGATCCGGGCGGTCTCGGAAATAGAGCAAACCGTGGTCATGGTGTCCAATGAGGTGGGGATGGGCATCGTTCCCGAGCATCCCCTGGGCAGAGAGTTCCGGGATCTGGCTGGATTCTTGAACCAAGAGATGGCTCAACTGGCGGATAAAGTGGTCCTGACCGTGGCCGGACTTCCCCAGTTCATCAAATAAGGGACCGCTTTAATCAGGATCCACTTCCTAACTATTCCAAAAGGGTATCTTATGGCACATGTGTTCAGACTCATAAAGGCCACCGAGGTCGACAATAAAGACGAAGCCGGGGTCTATATCGGCATTGATCTACGGATAGCGGATCAGCAGATTCCCTGTCCGGTCTCCGGACTGTGTTGCACCGAGGCGGATCTCGAGGCGGCACAGCAAGAAATTGAAAAGGACCTGGAGCACATTATGGTTACGGCCCGGGACCTGTTCAAAGGGGTTGGCAATGCCGAAGCAGGCGACACGGCAATCTCCCCTGATATGTCCCCCCAGGAGATCTGGGAGGTATTGAGCCGGATCGAGGATGAGGACAGGTTTATCGTTCAGTTTAACCAACTCCCGGAGGATAAGCGAATGAAGGTAGCCGAACATGTCCTGACCCAGTGCAATGTCTTTCAAGGGAGGGCCTCACTCTTTGCCCAACGCTACGACAACCTCTCAGGCCTCATGGCATAAGCGGTTTCCATGGTGGGGGCCTCTCATACGCATTGTGTGGCTCCTCTCCATTTTCCTGGTCTCCTATCTTTCCCTCCTTCCCAGAATGGAGATCCCCTATACGTTCAGCGGGGCTGATAAGCTTGTCCACTTTCTTGCTTACCTGTGGCTTGCCTCCCTTCCCTTCCTGGGATTTGTCCGCATGAGACATGCATTGGTGGCGGCACTTTTGATGATTGTCCTCGGGTGCGGACTGGAATTGGCTCAGTATTGGGTACCCGGAAGACAAGTCTCGCCCGCTGATATGCTCGCCAACAGCACGGGCGTGGGAGTGGGCATATTCCTGTTTCGAAATCGTAAAAAGTGGGTTTCATCCGAAGGATATAGGCCAAATGATCCCGCACCCGGAAAATGCAGGCAAATAATGCGGGAGGGGTAAACGGTTTTTTGGCGCCTATTTGCCTTGCAGAAACGCTCAATGTTGTCAGGGATCTGAATAAATTCAATGTCATGCATAATATAGGAAGGTTCAATCGGCCTGGGCTGGACGAGACAGAAGGATGAACTAAACCGCTTCGCGGTAGTTTTTGGGCCTGTGAGGCCCTTGTTCTTTGACAATTGAATAGCGTTTTTTCTGGGATGTTTTCCCGGAAGCCGATTGTAGTTTGATCTCTTTTCAAACATGGCCTCCTTTCTGTAA
>JAIPDZ010000152.1 GCA_021737425.1 Deltaproteobacteria bacterium | reverse complement strand
AGTTCGGCGCGCCCATCATCACCTTTCAGATGATCCAGCAGATTTTGGCGGATATGGCCACTGAGATCCAGGCCGGCCGGGTGCTGGCCTACTGGGCCGCCTCCCGGGCCGCGTCCGGCCAGCGGGTGAGGCTGGAGGCGTCCTATGCCAAGCTCTTCTGCGCCGAAGCGGGCGTGCGGGCGGTGGGCCAGGCGGTTCAGGTCTTCGGGGGCTACGGGTTTATCCGGGAATTTCCCATAGAGCGGATGTACCGGGACGTCAAGGGGATCGAGTTCGGGGCCGGAACCAATCAGATCCAGCGGCTCATCATCATGCGGGAACTGATGAATGAAATGAAAGGCCCCAGGGCATGAGCCCCTGACGGGGGTCGAGGGTCAGGACCATTGGGGAAGGCCGGGACGGCCTTTGTGGATGCTGTGCCATGAAAATGCTCCTGTGCGCAGGAGATCTTATATATAGGCCTTCCGGGATCCCGGATTGTACCCGGGTACCGGGTATCTCCATGCCATCCCAAGGAGGAAGCACGATGGAAGACAGGTTCTGGCACAAGGCGTATGCGAACGGTGTCCCCCCTTTCATTGACTACGAAGCCATCACCCTGTCCCAAGCCCTGGAACGGACCGCCCAGCGGCATCCGGACACCATTGCCCTGGTGATGATGGGAAAGACCATCACCTACCGGCAGCTCAACGACCTGGTCAACCGGTTTTCCGGGGCCCTGTCGGATCTGGGGATACAAAAGGGCGACAAGGTGGCCCTGATCCTCCCCAACATGCCCCAGGCCATTATCGCCTCCTATGCCGTGTTCAGGCTGGGGGCCGTGGTGGTCATGAACAACCCCCTTTACACGGAGACCGAACTGGCCCACCAGCTCAACGATTCGGATTCAAAGACGGCCATCGGCATGGATCTCCTGGTCCCCAGGCTTCTCACTGTCAAGGAGAAGACCGGGATTGAGACCATCATCTCGTGCCACATTCGGGATTATCTCCCCTTTCCCAAGAAGCAGCTCTTTCCCCTGGTGAAGAAGAAGATGCACCGGAAGGTCATGCCCCATGAGGATGTCCTGGAGTTCATGGACCTCATCCGCCGTTATCCCCCAGCCCCCCCTGGGACCGAGGTGCGGTTTGACGACCTGGCGGCCCTCCTGTACACCGGGGGGACCACCGGCCTGTCCAAGGGGGTGATGCTGAGCCATGCCAACTGCAGCATCTGCGTGCAACAGCTCAAGGCGTGGCTCCCGGATGCGGAAGAGGGGAAGGACAGCATGTTGGGGACCTTCCCGGTATTTCATACCGCCGGTTTCACCACCGGCATGAATACGGCCATATACCGGGGCCTCACCTATATCCTGATTCCCAGGCCTGAGCCGGGAGTGGTGCTGGAAATGACCCGGAAATACCATCCCAACTGGTTTCCATGCGTCCCCACGCTCTTTGTGGGGATTCTGGCACATCCGGATTTTCCCAAGACGGATTTTTCCTCGGTCAAGGGGTGCGTGTCGGGCGCGGCCCCCCTGGCTCTGGAGACCATAAAAGCGTGGAAAGGGGCTGTGGGCGCGGACATCGTGGAGTGCTACGGCCTCACCGAAACCTCCACCCTGTCCCATGCCAATCCATGGGGCGGCACCACCAAGCCCGGGAGCGTGGGGATCCCGGTCTCCGATACAGACTGCCGGATCGTGGATGTGGAGACCGGCACCCGGGACATGCCCCTGGGCGAATCCGGAGAGGTCATCCTCAAGGGCCCGCAGGTCACCAGCGGATACTACCAACAGCCGGAAGAGACGGCCGAGGCCCTCAGAGACGGATGGCTGTACACCGGTGATATCGGGTACATGGATGATGAAGGGTATCTGTTTATCGTGGACCGGAAAAAGGACATGATCATCGCCGGAGGATACAACATCTACCCCCGGGACATCGACGAGGTCCTCTATGGACACCCCAAAATAAAGGAGGGGTGCGCCGTAGGGGTCCCGGACCCCTATCGGGGGGAGACGGTGAAGGCCTTTATCGTGCCCGAGGCGGGCCAGCAGGTGACCGAGGACGAGGTCAGGGCGTGGTGCCGGGAGAAACTGGCGGCCTATAAGGTCCCCAAGCAGGTGGAGGTGATGGATGAACTCCCCAAGAGCCCCATCGGAAAGGTGTTGCGGCGGAGGCTCAGGGAGATGGAGATGGCCAAACAGGCGGCCGGAGCGGACCAGACCGGCCAGTAACAGGAGGATTCTTTTATGGACGGGTATGACGCCATCGTCATCGGCGCGGGCAACGGCGGGCTCACCGCATCGGCGGCCCTGGCCCAGAAGGGGTTGAAGGTGCTGCTCCTGGAGCGACACAACATCCCGGGCGGGTGCGCCACCAGTTTCTGCCGGGGCCGTTTTGAATTTGAAGTGGCCCTGCACCAGCTCAGCGGCATGGGGACCCCGGAGAAACCCGGGCCCCTGCGCATGATGCTGGGGAATCTGGGGATTCTGGATCAGCTGGAACTGGTGGAAATGCCGGAGCTCTACCAGGTGATCATGCCGGACGGCTTCAAGATCGGGTTTAAACCCGAAAAAGAGCAGGTGGTATCCGAATTAAAGGCCCGGTTCCCCCAGGAGCGTCAGGCCATCGACACCTTCTTTGACCTGGTGTATGCCTACGCCCAACAGATGCTGGCCGCCTTTTTTTTCAAGGACCCCGAACCCACCCGCGAGAAATATCCGGTCATGTACGCCTATGCCTTCAAGACAGCGGCCGAGGTCCTGGACGAGCTCTTCACCGATCCCTTGCTCAAGGCGGTCATATCGGTGTACTGGGGATATGTGGGCCTTCCGCCCGACCGCCTGGCCTTTCCCTATCTCGCCATGATCTTCTTTACCTATATCGAATTCAAGCCGTTTCACATCAAGGGCGGTTCCCAGGCCCTCTCCAATGTCATCGCCCACACCTTCCTTTCCCACGGGGGAGCAATCCGCTTTAATTGCGGCGTGAAAAGGATCATGGTGGAAAAGGGGGCCATCCAGGGAGTGGAGACCCAGGACGGGGAGCGGATCCGGGCCCGGTTTGTGGTCTCCAATGCCTCCCAGGTGTCCACCTATGTGGGGCTCATGGACCCTGAGCAGGTCCCGGACCCGGTCCACCGGGAGATGCGGGGGAGAAGCCTCAGTCCGTCGGCGTTCACCCTGTTTGCGGGGTTCGACTGTGAACCGGACGCCCTGGGATTTACCCAACCCACCAGCTTTCTGCTCAGGGACCTGGATGTGTCGGACCGGGTGCTCAGCCGGATGGAGGCCCTTCCCATCGGGAACCAGCCTATGGTCCTGAGCTGTTATGATGTGGCGGACCCGGATTTCTCGCCTCCCGGGACCTGCCAGGCCAACATCGTCACCCTCAAATACGGCAGGACCTGGCTGAAGGTTCCCCCTGAGGCCTATCACCGGGTAAAATTTCAGTGTGCCGAGGAGATGCTCCAACGGGTGGAGGAGATCTATCCCCGGGTCCGGGGACACATAGAGGAACTGGAGATCGCCACCCCGATGACGCACATGCGGTATCTGGGTCATCCGGAAGGGGCCATCTACGGATATGAACAATATACCAAGGATTCCATGTTCTTTCAGCCCGGGCGGCATTCTCCCATCCAGGGGCTCTATTTTGCCAGCGGCTGGGTGGGAGACTGCGGGTTTCACCCCACCCTGCAGGCCGGGCTCACCGCGGCCAAGTCCATCGTGCGTACACTGGAAAGGGAATAAGGGATAAAAAATGAAAAAAGCGGTATTTGAAGACTTTGACAGGTATGCGGATATCCGCCGGGAGATCGAATACAGCCGGAAATTCGGTGTGAATTATACCCGGGAGCGGAGCATGCCGGAGCAGTTCATCCACCGGCTTCATCCGGACCGGTTGCGACTCCGGGTGTCCGAGATCAGGGAGGAGACCCCTTCGGCCCGGACCTTCAGGCTGATTCCGGAGCACAGCCCCCTCCCCCCCTTTCTGGCCGGCCAGTACATCTCCCTTTCCGTACAGACCGGGGGCATTGTCACCTCCCGGCCGTACAGTATCGCCTCCCCCCCGAACCAGGCGGGGTTCTGGGAGATCACGGTGCAACGGGTGGCATCCGGTCTGGTCTCCAATTACCTTCTCGATCAGGTGCGCCCGGGGGATCTCCTTCAGAGTTCGGGGCCGTGCGGCCACTTCTATTTCAATCCCCTCTTTCATGACCCGGACATGGTCCTCATTGCGGGCGGCGCAGGCGTGACCCCGTTCATGAGCATGATCCGGGAGATCACCCAGTGCGGGCTGGACCGGCGGATTCACCTTTTTTACGGAAACCGGACCCTGCAAGCGGCCCTGTTCCACGCCGAACTGACCGCCCTTGCCGCACGATTCGAGAACATCCGGTACGTTCCGGTCATTGAAGACCCGTCCCCGGAATACCAGGGCAGGAACGGACTGATCACCAAAGAGCTCATCAAAGAGACCCTGGGGACCATGGCGGAAAGGACGTTTTATGTGTGCGGGCCCCAGGGCCTGTATGATTTCTGTATCCCCGAGTTGGAGCGGCTGGGGGTTCAGAGACGGAAGATCCGCACCGAAGTCTACGGCCCTCCTGTGGAGGTGTCCCAATGCCCGGGCTGGCCCCCACAGATCAGCCCGGACCAGGTGTTCTCCATGAACATAAACGACCGGGAATCCATTCCGGCCCGGGCCGGCCAACCCATGCTCACCTCCCTGGAAAAGGCGGGCGTGACGCTCAAGGCCCTGTGTCGATCCGGGGAGTGCAGCATGTGCCGGGTGCGGGTGGTATCCGGGAAGGTATTTCAACCCCCGGGCGTGGCGGTGCGCAGATCAGACCGGCAATTCGGGTATGTGCATTCGTGCATGTCCTATCCGCTCGAGGACCTCAAAATCGAGCTGTAAACCGGGCTATGGTGAAGGGCAAGCAATAGATGTGACAAGAGAAAGGAGCGGTGTGCCATGGGCGAGGAAACATCCCCAGGGGGGGAACTGGTCAGATGGGTCAAAGACGGCCATGTGGGCCGGATTATCCTGAACCGGCCGGAAAAACGCAATGCCATGAATCTGGCGGTATGGGAGGCCCTGGACAAGGCGGTGGCCGCGGCGGCCGCAGATCCGGAGGTGAGGGCGGTGATCCTCACCGGAGCGGGCAAGTCCTTCTGTGCGGGGATCGATCTGGGTCCTGAAAACGAACTGGTGTCGGCCATCGGCCAGACACCGGGTGCCGTGCAGAAGCTGAATTTCTTCCAAAAGATCAAAGAGATTCAAAACATCCACAACCGCCTGGAGCGGCTCCCCCAGCCCACCATTGCGGCCGCCCACAGTCATTGCCTGGGCGCCGGTCTGGAACTGATCCTCTGCTGCGATATTCGCCTCTGTACCCTGGATGCAGTCTTCGGCCTCCCCGAGGCCACCCTGGCCATTATTACCGATGTGGGCGGATTGCAGCGCCTGCCCCGGGTGGTGGGAAGGGGCCATGCCCGGGAGATCGCCTTTCGGGGTCACCGGTTTGAGGCGGACCGGGCCAGGGCGATCCAGCTGGTCAATGCGGTGTATGCGGATCAGGAAGAACTGGAGGCAAAGGCCGTGGAAATGGCTCAGGAGATGGCCTCCAACCCCCCCTTGGCGGTACAGGGGGCCAAGGAGGTTTTCCTGTTCGATGATGGGGCCGATATCAAGCGGTCGCTTCACTACACTGCGGCCAGATCCTGCATGATTCTGCCGTCTCAGGATATGTTTGAGGCCATGAGCGCCCACATGCAGAAACGAAAGGGCGACTTCAAGGGAGCGTAAGGGACGCATGCAAAGCAGGCAGAAGGGGAAACCCTTGACGCTGATCCCCAAGGACCCAACCCAGACAACGCAACTTTCTGAACAGGAAAGATCCCAGAAAAGGAGGCTGACATGAATCAACAAAAGACGGTGGTCACCTGTGCCCTCACCGGGGTCCTGACAGATCCGGCGGTTCACCATGTCCCGGTCACCCCGAAGGAGATGGCCGACCATGCAGTGCAGGCATATGATGCGGGCGCATCCATTCTCCACTGTCATTTCAGGAACCAGGCCCCCGGGATGGGCCACCTGCCCACCTGGGAACCCGATACGGTGGGGGAAATCCTGGCGGCCATCAAGGATCGCATCCCAGAGATCATCATCTGCATGAGTACGGGGGTGGTGGGGGCCGATATCTCGGGTCCCCTGGCATGCCTGGAGCGGTTCCAGCCGGAAATGGCCGCCTGCAATGCAGGTTCACTGAACTATCTGAAGCTTCGCTCAGACGGTTCATGGGCCTGGCCCCCGGCCCTCTTTGACAACCCGGTGGAAAAGGTCAAGGGATTTCTGGATGTGATGACGGCCCATGACATCACCCCGGAGTTCGAGTGCTTTGACACGGGCATCGTCAGGAGTGTGGGCCTTTTTCAGAAAAACGGGATGTTTCAGGGATCCGCCCATATCTCCTGTGTCATGGGGGTGGCCAGCGGCATGCCGGCCCGGCCCGATCTCCTCCCCATCCTGGTGGATGAGATGACAGCGGGGACCCACTACCAGGTCATCGCCGTGGGCCGGGGGGAGATCTGGGACCTGCACCGCAAGTGCGTGGAAATGGGCGGGAACGTGCGGACCGGCCTGGAGGACACCTTCTACCTGCCGAGCGGGGATAAGGCCAGGAACAACGGGGTGCTGGTGGAGGCCCTGGTGGGGATCGTCCGGGAGGCGGGCCGGGAACCGGCGTCTCCGGCAGAGGCCCGGGAGATCCTGGATCTGAGACCGGTCCGGACCCAATAGGCCATGGGCCGGTGCGGTGGGGGCCGTTCGGTCCCCCGACTGAGGCATCCAATTTTGATCACTGGGAGAAGACGATTTTATGGAAATCATTCACTATACTGAGGAACACCGGATTTTCAGGGAAGCGGCGAGGAAATTCTTTGCCAAGGAAGTCATCCCCTACGCCGATGCGTGGGAAGCGGCAGGCCGGGTCCCCAAGGACGTGTGGCGGAAGATGGGGGACCAGGGATTTTTGTGTATGGATGCGCCCGAGGAATATGGCGGGATGGGGGCGGATTTCCTCTACTCGGTGATCCTGACCGAGGAGTTGGGACGGACAGGGAATACCGGGCTGGCCGCGCCCCTGCACAGCGATATCGTGGTCCCATACATCACCGCGTTTGCCTCCGAGGAGCTGAAGCGGAAATACCTTCCCGGGTGCATCTCCGGCGAGCGGATCACGGCGGTAGCCATGACCGAACCCAATACCGGAAGCGACCTGGCCGCCATCCGGACCACGGCCGTGGAAGAGGGGGACCAGGTGGTAATCAACGGCCAGAAGACCTTCATCAGCAACGGTCTCAACTGCGGGCTGGTGGTCCTGGCGGCAAAAGATCCTTCCGTGGAAAACCCCTATCAGGCCATTGATCTGTATCTCGTGGAGGAAGGCGCGCCGGGGTTTGAAAAGGGCAACAAGATCAGGAAGGTGGGGTGGCACAGCCAGGACACGGCCGAACTCTTCTTTAGCGATTGCCGGATCCCCAAAACCAACCGGCTGGGCCAGAAGGGCGGCGGGTTCATGATGCTCATGGAAAAGCTGCAACAGGAGCGGCTCATGTGCTGCATTATCGCCGTGGCAGCGGCCGAACGGATGCTGGAGATGACCATCCAGTACTGCCGGGAGCGGACCGCCTTCGGCCGCCCTCTTTCCAAATTCCAGAACACCCAATTTAAAATCGTTGAAATGGCCACTGAAATCCGGCTGGGCCGTACGTTCGTGGACAAGCTGGTGGTGGATCACATGGAAGGGGCCAATGTGGTGGTCAATGTATCCATGGGCAAGTACTGGACCTCTGAAATGGCCATGCGGGTGGCCGACCAGTGCGTCCAGCTCCACGGCGGTTACGGGTATTGCGAAGAGTATCCCATTGCCCGGGCCTGGAGGGACGCCCGGGTCCTCTCCATCTTTGCCGGGACCAGCGAGATCATGAAGGGCATCGCTGCCAAGTTCATGGGGCTGTAGGACCTCAACTGGGGAAAGCCTGGGGGAATATGCCCAGGGAACAAGGAGGATGGCATGGGACCACTCGGGGGAATACGGATCATTGAGATCGGCGGCATCGGGCCCGGTCCGTTCTGCGGCCAGATGCTGTCGGACATGGGCGCCGATATCATCCGCATTGACCGCAAAGGGCATCAGACACCCTGGGAACCGAAATTTGATGTCCTGCACCGCAACCGTAAATCGGTTTGCCTGGACCTTAAGCAGCCCAAGGGCATTGAAACCGTCTTGAAACTGGTGGAAAAGGCTGATGCGCTCCAGGAGGGGTTTCGGCCGGGGGTCATGGAAAAGCTGGGGCTGGGTCCGGATATCTGTCTAAACCGGAATCCCAAATTGGTATACGGACGGATGACCGGATGGGGCCAGGAAGGACCGCTCTCCCAGGCAGCGGGGCATGACATCAACTTTATCTCCCTGACCGGGGCCCTCCATGCCATTGGCCCGGGCCAGGGGAAACCGGTGCCGCCCTTGAATCTGGTGGGCGACTTCGGCGGTGGGGGCATGTTGCTCGCCTTCGGGATGGTCTGCGCCCTTTTGGAAGCCCAAAGATCGGGAAAAGGCCAGGTGGTGGATGCGGCCATGACCGACGGTTCAGCCGCACTCATGAGCATGTTCTACGGAATGTACGCTGCAGGGATATGGGGCAACCAGCGGGGCGCCAATCTGTTGGACGGGGGGGCCCATTTTTATGATACCTATGAGACAGCGGACGGAAAATGGGTCTCGGTGGGTTCCATAGAGCCCCAGTTTTATGCCCTTCTGCTGGAACGGGCAGGCCTGGATGATCCAAAATTCCATGCCCAAATGGATTCAGCCCAGTGGCCCCCACTCAAAAAAAAGATGGAAGCGCTGTTCAAAACCAGGTCACGCGATGAGTGGTGTGAGATCATGGAGGGCTCGGATATCTGTTTTGCCCCGGTGTTGTCCATGGAAGAGGCGCCAACCCATCCGCAAAATGCGGTCAGAAAGACCTTTGTAACGGTGGAAGGGGTGGTGCAGCCCGCCCCCGCGCCGAGGTTCTCCCGCACCATTCCGGAAATCCAAAACCCGCCCCCTTCTCCCGGGGAACACACCGAATCCGCCCTAAAGGCATGGGGCATTGACGACACGGAAATCCAGGCCCTCAAAGGGGCCGGGGTAATTTGACCCGTTGGCATGGGTCCACACCCCCCTTACCTTGCGCCCCTTGCCCCTAACGGCTCTTGAAAAGGGTCCACGGCTGGTTTTTTAAGGGCTTGAGAAAAGGGGCCGGCAAGTCCAACGGTAACCCCTGCTCGCCCGGTTCCCCTGCGGTTTTGTTAAGAGGGCGAAAAGCCATACAATTCCCTTATCCGATGGTTAATGTCCTGCCGATCAACGCTTCATTGGAAACTCCCGCTGAAAAGTGCCACTGAACAATTTTCCAGTCATCCGGCTCCTGTTGTAAGACTATCGTCAACCGGAACGGTATTTCCGAGCCGTCCGCCGTTTTGAGTACGGGCCGGCCCGCCACCCACCCCACAGCACCCTCACGATAGGCCTGGGGGGTATCTGTCCGGATTTGAAATCCCCCGGCTTCTTCCAACTGGGACTTGAATACCTTGGTGATGGCCCCATACCCGGCCCACCATTCTTCAGGGTCCGTGCCGATGGCAAGTACGCCGTCCTCCTGTGAGAAATGGTGTGCGAAAAACGCGGCATCCCCACTCGATAAGGCCTCACATATGCCAAAATACAGTCTCTTTAACGCCTTTGATGCTTCCATGGAAAACCCCTTTCTTCTTTTGCCGGGTGACGGGAGAAGGCCCTGTATGGCCCCTGCCAAGACAGCCGGAACATCAGATGTTAAGATACCCTGCAGCGAGTTATTCATAAGGCTCATTAGCCACTATTTGGGGGGTTGAGTCAAGCGCACAGACCGCCCCGGAGTCCACATAGAAACTGAACCGCGCTATGACTTCATACTACATCCCACGCCAGCCTCCACGGAGCGACGTTCCCCACGACATTCTGAATGACTTTCAAAGATGGGCTAAGGGCTCACTCAAAAATAAATTCACAGAATTGACGCTCAGATTTGGGTCAGATTTGGTCGTCGCGATTGAGTGAAGCCACAGAAATAGTGGACTATTTCGAGGACTTCACGATTGAGCGGCGGCCGAAGATGGC
>JAIPDZ010000151.1 GCA_021737425.1 Deltaproteobacteria bacterium | reverse complement strand
GGACAACAGCCCGCTTTTGGCACAGACCGCGCCGATCATCACCATGTTGGCCCCTCTCTCAGAGCCCACTTCCCGGGCCAGTTCCACAATGGGGACCTTGAGCACATCAATGTCGGTCCGTTGAGGCGGGGTTTCAATAAGGGAGTCGTTGAGCACCGCCAGCCCCCCCTTTACAATGCTTCCCTCGAATTTTTCCAGAGACGGATAATTCATGGCCACCAGGATGTCCGGATTGGAGGCCACCGGTGATGCGATTTTTTGGTCCGCCAGTGTCACCGTACAGTTTGCCGTGCCCCCGCGCATTTCCGCGCCGTATGAGGGGAAATAGGTAAGATTGAGTCCTTTATGCATGGCCCCGTGGCACAGGACATAGCCCATCAGCAATACGCCCTGGCCGCCAAATCCTGAAAAGATGGTGCGGGTAATCATTTCTTATCCTCGTATCCGGTGGTATCTTTGATCACACCCAAGGGATAGGTTTGGGTCATCTGGTCATTGACCCAGGCCCAGGCATCCTTGGGGGACATTTTCCAGTTGGTCGGGCATGGAGAAAGCAACTCCACAATGGAAAAGCCCATGTCATCTAATTGAGACTGAAAGGCCTTCTTGATGGCCTTTTTGGCCCTTCGGATGCCCTTAATGGAACTCAGGGCACACCGTTCCGCAAAGACCACTCCGTCACTGACGGCCAGCATCCGGGTGATGTCGATGGGATTGCCGTGCAGCCGCTGGTTCCGGCCGCCCGGGGTGGTGGTGGCATTCTGATTCAGGAGGGTGGTGGGGGCCATCTGTCCCCCGGTCATGCCGTAAATGGCGTTATTGATGAAGATACACGAAATTCGCTCGCCCCGGTTGGCCGCGTGTATGGTTTCGGCCGTGCCGATGGCGGCCAGGTCCCCGTCCCCCTGGTAGGTGAGGACGAACTTGTCCGGGTGGACCCGCCGGATACCCGTGGCCACGGCCAGGGCCCGGCCGTGCGGGGCCTCCACCATGTCAAAATTGAAATAATTATAGGCCAAGACCGCACAGCCCACCGGGGGAACCCCGATGGTCTTTTCCCTGAGACTCAATTCATCCAGGACTTCGGCCACCAACCGATGGGCGATGGAATGGCCGCATCCCGGGCAATAATGGGTGGGGGCGTCCTTGAGGGACGCGGGTCTTTCAAATATTTTTTCATAGGCAACTTCTGCGCTCATACCTCAATCCTCCTTCCCACCTTTCCATCCCCTTTGAGGGCTGACCGGAGAAAATCGGCCACCTGTGCAGGGGTGGGAATGATCCCGCCGGGCAGACCGTGAAAATAGATTTCCGCCCGCTCCCCCACCGTGAGCACCACATCTTCCACCATCTGACCCATGCACAATTCAAATACAGCCACCTTGGGGATACTCTGGGCCAGTTTTCGTAAGGGGGGCTTGGGAAAAGGCCACAGGGTAATGGGCCGGAACAACCCGATGGAAAATCCCTCCGCCTTGAGTTCTTCAATGGCGCTCTCCGCGATACGGGAGGCGGTCCCATAGGCCACCACCATCATTTCAGCGTTGTCCTCGCCCTGCGTCTCCCATCTGATCTCGTTTTCAGTGATCTGATCGTATTTTTCCTGAAGGTGGAGGTTGTGATAGTAGAGTTCTCCCTGTTGGCCCAACAGCATGGAATAAAGGGCCCTGGGTTCTCTTCCCTCGCAACCGTCCAGGATCCAGTCCTTTTTGGGGAGGTTTTCCAGATCGATGAAATCCGGAAACACCACCGGTTCCATCACCTGACCCATGAGCCCGTCTCCCAGCAGCATCACCGGATTGCGGTACTGATCCGCCAGGTCAAAGGCCAGGAAGGTGAGTTCAGCCAGTTCCTGGGAGCCGGCCGGGGCCAGCACAGGGGTCCGGTAATCTCCGTGGCCTCCGCCCCGGGTGGCCTGAAAATAATCGGCGGCTGAGGGCGCGATATTGCCGAGGCCCGGTCCGCCGCGCATCATATTGACGATGACCGCGGGCAATTCCATGCCCGCCATGTAGGAGATTCCCTCCTGTTTCAAGGAGATACCCGGTGAAGAGGAGGAGGTCATGGCCCTTCCGCCCGCCACTGAGGCGCCCAGGACCATGTTGATGGAGGCCACTTCACTCTCCCCCTGAATAAAGGTCCCGCCCACGTCCTGCATCCGTGCGGACAGATACTCGGGCAACTCATTCTGGGGGGTGATGGGATAACCGAAATAATAGCGGCATCCGGCGCGCACGGCTGCTTCACCGACCACATGAGATCCGTTCAGTAACATTTTTTCACTTGGCACGATACACCTCTATTGCGACTTCGGGGCAGACCCATGCGCACTGGGCACATCCGATACACCCTTTTTCGCCTTCATTCGTGTTTTCTTTGAACAGCGCCGGTGCATAGCCTTTGTTGTTCAGCACTGTGTCCACCTCGATGTTGTCGTTGGGACAGACTTCAATGCAGAGATAGCACCCTTTACACCGTTCTCTATCGATCGTTATTTTTCCTTTTTTGGTATTTTTTGCCATATTATTTGCCACTTGTGTTATATTGAATGTCAATATCCCCGGCTATGGCCGAGGATCGTTTCGGACACGGTTGCTTGAAAATGCTCAGCGAGCGCATTCCCCGCTGCTTGTTGGAGCGAAGCGTAAAACCCCGCCCTATCGGGGCTGCAGGGTTCTTCAAAAACGCTTCTTATACGGCCTGGATTCCAGTTTGTCAATGTTTTTTTCCGATTCCCCACCCCGGGAGGATCCAGGGACGGCTGGTTTTATAGGAAAGCCTCCCCAAAATGCATTTCAAGGAGTTGCGAAAATGCAATTTATGAATTGACATTATTGCAATAGTGCTAATTATATCCAAGGCGCTATGGGTTCCTGCTCTTTTTGGAGCACATCCATAACCCTTGGATCATCCGACCGATTTTGGATCAAATGGATATTTGGGTTGGGGCTGGCATGCTCCTTGCTGAGAATGGGGAATGCGAAGGAGATATCGGTAATGAAAGTTGCCTTAACCGTCTGGGAAAATCGCATTTCTCCGGTCTTTGATTGTGCACAGCGGCTGCTTATTGTAGACATCAGCGGCCGGGCGGAAATCAGCAGGCACTTTGAGCCGTTTCACTGGCATTCCCCTTTTTCCCGGGCCTCAAGGCTGTCCGAGCTGGGTGTACAGGTCCTCATTTGCGGCGCTGTTTCAGAGTATTTCGCCAGCATGATCGATACGTATGGGATCACCATCATCCCGTTCGTAGCAGGTGAGGTGGACCAGGTGCTGGATGCATACCTGACAGACGGGCTTTATGACCGGAAATTCCGAATGCCCGGGTGCAGCGATCAGGGAAAGGCATGGGAAAGTCGTTGGGATGATGTGAGAAATAAAAAGTATTATTAAACCCATTGAGGGAGGTATTTGCATGAAAATAGCAGTTTCTTCAACAGGGCCCACACTAAATGATAGGGTGGATCCTCGTTTCGGCCGGTGCGCATATTTTGTGGTGGTAGACACGGATGACATGAGTTATGAAGCCTTTGATAACGAGAGTATCGCCCTGGGAGGAGGGGCCGGCATTCAATCGGCCCAGTTCGTGGCCAATCAGGGGGTCCAGGGCGTCATCACCGGGAATTGCGGTCCCAATGCGGTGCAGACCCTTTCGGCTTCCCATGTGAAGGTGTACGTGGGCCAGTCCGGTACGGTGAGAGATGTGATGGAGAGATTCAGAAAAGGTGAAATCAAATCGACCAGCACCCCCAACGTGACCAGTCACTATGGTATGGGCGGCGGAGCAGGCATGGGACGGGGTATGGGCCGCGGCATGCGCGCAACCGGGACCCGGGGGTCAGCCCCTGCCGCGCCCACCCCTTCATCATCCAGGGATACCGAATTGAAACAGTTAAAGGAACAAGCGGATGAAATGCGTCAAAAACTTGAGCAGATTGAGGCGAGCATCAACACTCTGGAAAACAAATAACCATTCCCAGAGTCAAAATTTAAAGCGTCTTCAGGTGACTTAGGCGCATAAATTCGGAGGTTTTACAACGTATGGCAAACGAAAATCAGTCCCGACAAGAGCAGCAGCAACAGCAGGATCAAGAGATAAAAGATAGCCTGGCCCGGATAAAGCATAAGATACTGGTCATGAGCGGTAAAGGGGGGGTGGGCAAAAGCAGTGTGGCGGCCTATCTCTCCGTGGCCCTGGCCAAGCGAGGGTATAAGGTGGGGTTGATGGATGTGGACCTTCACGGTCCCAGTATCCCCCGCATGCTGGGGCTTAAGGGTACCATTGAAGCCAGCGCCAGCGGGGGGAAGGCCCGGGCGGTTCGGTATATCCCCAATATGGAAGTGATTTCCATTGAACCCCTCATGGGCGAGAACAAGGACGCGGCCACCATCTGGCGGGGGCCGCTCAAGATCGGCGTGATTCGACAGTTCATATCCGACATCGAATGGGCGGACTTAGATTACATGGTTATCGATTCCCCGCCGGGCACCGGGGACGAGCCCCTGACCGTGGCCCAGACCGTACCGGATGCCAAGGCCTTGATCGTCACCACCCCCCAGGAGGTCTCCCTGGCCGATGTCCGGAAATCCATCAATTTCTGCCGTCAGGTGAATATGAAAATCCTGGGCCTGGTGGAAAATATGAGCGGATTTAAATGCCCCCATTGCGGAAAAACCATTGATATCTTCAAGACCAAAGGGGGGATGCTCACGGCCAAAAAGGAAGGGCTGAGGCTTTTGGGGACCCTTCCCCTGGAACCGGAAGTGGTAAACCGCGGGGATCAGGGAAGTATGGCCCTGCTGGACGACAACAGCCTGGTACTTACACAGGAATTCAACAAAATAGTGGATGCGGTGGTGGAGGCCTCAGAGCAGAATACGGCGGCGGCGCCTGAACAGGCAAAACAGGCGCCCGTACCCGAATCAGGCTCTGCAGACGGCAAAGTCATTGCGGTTCCGGTATCCGACGGCAAGCTGGCGGCCCATTTCGGTCACTGTGAGAACTTTGCGTTCATGGAAACCCGGGACGGAAAGCTCCGTAAAACCGAGATGCGGGAACCGCCGGCCCATGAACCCGGGGTGTTGCCCCAATGGCTCCATGAGCAGGGGGCCGATGTGGTGATCGTGGGGGGCATGGGACAAAGGGCCCAGGAGCTCCTGAGGGAAAAGGGGGTTGAGGTCCTTATCGGTGCGCCCATGGATTCTCCCGAATCCCTGGCCCACCAGTATCTGTCCAACACCCTCATGACGGGTGATAATATGTGCGATCATTAGATCATTTCAGATGAAAGAAAAGGTTCAGATGAAAGAAAAGGTCGAGATCCATGAGGATAGCATAGGAGCTAAGGTATGATTATCAGTATTGCAAGCGGAAAAGGGGGCACCGGAAAGACGACTGTGGCCACCAATATGGCTGTTTCGCTTGAAGGGGATGTCCAGTTGCTGGATTGTGATGTGGAAGAACCCAATTCCCAACTCTTTATTCAGGCGGATATTGAAAAACAAGAAGTGATCCATACCCCTGTGCCCGAGGTGGATATGGACAAATGCACCCTGTGCGGAAAATGCGGCGATATATGCCAGTTCAAGGCCATTGTGGTCATCGGGGAAACCGTATTGCCGTTTCACGAACTGTGTCACAGTTGCGGTGGGTGTATGCGGGTCTGTCCGGAAAATGCCATTACCGAGGTGGGCCGGGAGTTGGGGGTCATTGGGCAGGGCCGTCGAAACGGCCTGGAATTTGTCTATGGAGAGCTGCGGGTGGGGGAGGCCATGTCTCCTCCACTGATCCGGCAGGTGCGAGAATATGCCCGGCCTGAGGCGTTGACCATCATCGATGCCCCGCCAGGGACCTCCTGTCCGGTTATTGCCGCCATGAAGGGGGCTGATTTCATTTTGCTGGTCACCGAGCCGACCCCTTTTGGGCTGTACGACCTGAAACTGGCCGTGGGTGCGGTTAAGATTCTGGGAATCCCCTGCGGGTTGGTGATCAACCGGTCCGACATGGGGGATGATCTGGTAACGCAATATGCAGAGCAGGAAAATGTCCCCGTGTTAATGGAAATCCCCTTTGATCGAAAGATGGCCGAGGCCTACTCCAGGGGGGAGATGATCGTCACCGCCATGCCCGAGTGGAAGGAAAAATTCCAGGGATTGTATCACCGTATTGAAGCGATTGTGGGGTGAAAAGGAGTTGGTTCGATGAAAGAAATCGTCATTATCAGTGGAAAAGGCGGCACAGGAAAGACCAGCATTATCGCCGCCTTCGCCTCTCTGGCCGAAAACAAGGTCCTTTGCGATGCAGATGTGGATGCGGCCGATCTTCATTTGATCATGAATCCGGAAATCCAGGAACGTCACGATTTCGCCTCCGGCCATACGGCCCGCATTAATCAGGAGAAATGTACCGAGTGCGGACTGTGCCGGGATTTGTGCAACTGGAACGCCATCAGCGAAGATTTTGTGGTGGATGAAATCGAGTGTGAAGGCTGCGGGGTCTGTTACTATTTCTGCCCGGAAGAAGCCATCGATTTTCCCCTGAATACCTGCGGGGAATGGTATCTCTCCGAGACCCGTTTCGGGCCCATGGCCCATGCCCGGTTGGGCATTGCAGAGGAGAACTCGGGGAAACTGGTCAGCCTCATTCGTCAGGAAGGGAAGAAACTGGCTGAAAGCAGGAACCTGGATTTGTTGATCACAGACGGCCCTCCGGGCATCGGATGCCCGGTGATTGCCTCTTTGGGGGGGGCCGCGGCCGTGTTGATTGTGGCCGAGCCCACCGTATCGGGCAGACACGATATGGAGCGGGTGGCTGAACTGGCCGCCTTTTTCAAGGTTCCCGCCATGGTCAGTGTCAACAAGTTTGATCTCAACCCCGAACAAGCCGACGCCATTGAGGCCTTTGCCAGGGAAAAGAATGTGGAAGTGATGGGCCGGGTTCCGTTTGATCCCGCATTCACCAAGGCCATGGTTCAAGGACAGACCGTAATGGAATTTGACCAGAATTCCGAAGGGGGCGAAGCCGTAAAGAGACTGTGGACAAATCTTTCGGAAAAACTGGAGCTTTAGTATTCACTTAGCGTGTCGAAATAACGACCCTTGAACCCCGTTTCAGGGGCCTAAGCTGTTACGATATTTGATGAATTTTACCCTGTAGCCAAAGGGAGGTCAAAAATGCCACGAGGAGATGGAACAGGACCCAGGGGCCAGGGACCGGGAACCGGTAGAGGCATGGGCGGTCAAGCCGGCGGCGGGGGCCGCGGCCGGGGCGGAGGCTTTGGCGCAGGGCCGGGAGGCTCTTGCGTTTGTCCCAATTGCGGTGAAAAGACGGCGCATCAGTTGGGAACGCCCTGTTACGAACAGAAGTGCCCCAAGTGCGGTACGGCCATGACCCGGGAGTAGGACTGACCCATGGATGCGGATATGCCGCTCATTGGGATGACTCAATATGCAGACCTATCTTGAGTGTTTCCCCTGTTTTCTGTCCCAGGCCCTTCGGGCGGCCAGAATCGCCACCGATGACCCTGAAAAGGTGAAACAGGTGCTGGATGAAGTGGGGATGATGCTCAAGGATATTCCGCTCACCAGTACGCCGCCCGAAAGCGGACAAAGGGTCTATCAAAGGATCAGTGCCATTACCGGCAACAAAGACCCCTATAAGGCCATAAAGGCCGAAAACACCCGAAAGGCATTGTCGCTGTACCCGGAATTAAAGGCCCGGGTGGAGACGTCACAAGATCGTCTCTTGACCGCCATTCGGATCGCCATTGCCGGAAATGTCATCGATTTCGGGCCCGGAAAGGCATTTGATCTGAAAATGTCCGTGGAGGAAGTCCTGACCCAGGACTTCGCCGTCAATGATTACCCGGCGTTTAAGGCATGCCTGCATGGGGCCCGGGAGATCCTCTATATCGGGGACAATGCAGGGGAGAGCGTCTTTGACCGGATCCTGATCGAGGAATTGCAAAAACCCGTTCAATATGCGGTTCGGGGAACCCCGGTCATAAACGATGTGACCTTTGAGGATGCGGTCCAGGCGGGTATTGATGAGGTGGCCACCATCATCTCCTCGGGAACCGATGCGCCCGGGGCCATCTTGGGCACGTGCAGCCCGGAATTCAGGGCCGTGAATGGGCGTTCTTCGCTCATTATCAGCAAGGGCCAGGGGAATTATGAGGCCCTGTCCCATACCCGGGGGCCTGTGTTTTTTCTGTTAAAGGCCAAATGCAGGGTGATTGCCAAGGATATGGGGATAGAGGACGGGGATATCGTATTGAAACAGGCACAAAGGGCCATGGAGAGGACGCTGAAATAATTGAGGAGAAGAATATGTGCTTAAGCACTGTATATATGCATTCGGGAAACGAGGAAAAGGAAATTATGAAGGATGTGGCCAGCATAGAGGCTGAAGGGGATGGCTTCTGGTTCATCGATCTGTTTGGAGAAAGGCGCTTTGTCCAGGGCCGGATCGAAGCCATCAATCTCTTGGACGGCCACTTTGTCATGCTCAATAACGAGGCCTCCCCTTAATTTTCGGCAAGGGAAGCGTAAGAGACCTGCTTTTATGGAGAAGCGGTTGCCATGAAGATCCTCGATGATGTGATTTCTTTACTGCCCGAACAGGAAGAGGTGAAAGACATCCGCCAGGGGGTGTTTCATACGGCCGTATGGACCCGCCACTGCGGTTTGGCCGCCACCCTTCCGCGGGATGCCCTCAGACAAGCGCCTCCCATGGTGCAACACCCGGGTTTTCTGTTGGAAAAGGGGTGCCGGGAACTGATCGAACTGGTGAGATCCGACCATATTCTGGAGGCGGCCATGGGAATGGCGACCATCAACTCCCTGCTCGACGTGGATGCGGGTTCATGTACGGAGCTGAATGCCGCGGACCTCATCATGGAAAAGGGCGAAAACAAGCGGGTCGCCATTGTGGGTCACTTTCCGTTTATTCCCAAGGTGGAGAAGACTGCAAAGATCCTGTGGGTGGTGGAGAAGAATCCCCGGCCAGGGGATTTTACCGAAGATGAGGCCGAAAAATTGATTCCCCAGGCGGAGGTTGTGGGGATCACCGGGACCGCTTTCACCAATCATACCATGGAGCATCTGCTGAACCTCTGCGATAAAGAGGCCTATGTGGTGGTCTTGGGGGACACGGCCCCTCTCTCGCCCGTATTGTTCGACTACGGGGTGAATGCCGTGTCCGGAACCCAGGTCATGGACCCTGAACAGGTCCTGAGGTGTGTCAGCCAGGGCGCCAATTACCGGCAGATCAAAGGGGTCAGCCGGTTGACCATGAGACGATAAATCGCGGTGAAGGGGAGCACCTCCAATACGCGGGTCGAGAAGAGAACCCATAAGGGGACGGGTCCCTCGAATCGACTGGCACTGGTTTCTACGCCGTGGCCGTTCTTCGACCGCCCTTCCGTTCAGTTGGGCACCCTGAAGGCCTTTTTGACCCGGGAACTGAAGGGCGTGGTCGTGGATACCTACCACCTGTATCTTCAGGTGGCTCAGGCCCTGGGATTTTCGCTGTATAAGGGCATCAGCAATCGACTGTGGGTGGCGGAATGCCCCTATGCGGCCCTCCTTTATCCGGAGCGGATGGAGACTCTTCACCGATTCTGGCGCAGAGAGGTCCGGCGCGACCCTCTTCTCAGCGAAACCGACTTTGAGCATTTGTGCCAAGAGATCCAGCAGGCTTCGGTTTCCCTGGTGGAAAACATATCCTGGAAATCGTATGCGCTAATCGGATTTTCCATGTGCCTGGCCCAGTTGAGCAGTTCGCTCTATTTTATTCGAAAGATCAAGGAGTACGCCCCCCGGACTCCCATTGTGGTAGGGGGATCGGCATGCGCCGGAGGCCTGGGGCAAAGCCTCATGGGAGCAGTGCCGGAGATCGATTATGTGATCCAGGGGGAAGGAGAACTCCCCTTATGGAGACTGTCACAATTCATCCTGGGGCAAACGGACCTGAAACCATGGAGCGATTGGTCAGGGATCGTTTCCAGGGACGGCCCCCAGGGTTCAGCGGACCACCACCAGATCCCGAATCTCAACGACCTCCCCATTCCGGATTATACGGATTATTTTGAAGACCTGAAATCGTCTGATCCAGCGCATGCTTTTTTGCCCCGGCTTCCCATGGAAATTTCGCGGGGATGCTGGTGGCGCAGGGCCAAAAGCGGAAAGGGGGAGGGGGGATGTGCCTTCTGCAACCTCAACCTCCAGTGGAAGGGTTACCGCCGAAAGT
>JAIPDZ010000003.1 GCA_021737425.1 Deltaproteobacteria bacterium | reverse complement strand
CACCTCCCGCATCCCCATAATGGTATCCGTGATCAGCTCTGAGAGCTCCACCCCCAGCATGTCCGCCCCCCTCTCGATCACCGATCGGTCCACTCCGGCGGCAAACCGCTTGTCTTTCCACTTCTTTTTCTCCGATTTGGCCTTGAGGTCCATCACGCTCTTGGACGGCCGCACCAGGGCCGTGGTGGTCACCAGGCCGGTCAGCTCGTCAATGGCATAAAGGACCTTTTCCAGTTCGGTCTCGGGTTTAACCTCCGAACAAATGCCCCACCCGTGGCTGACCACGGCCCGGATATATTCCTGGGGCCAGCCTCTCTCCTTTAGGATCTCTTCACTCTTCTGACAGTGCAACTCCGGAAACTGCTCATAGTCCAGGTCGTGAACCAGCCCGATGATCCCCCACTTGTCCTCGTCTTGGCCCCGTTTGCGGGCGCAATACCGCATGACCCCCTCAACGGCCAGGGCGTGCTTGATAAGGCTTTCATGGGTATTGTATTCGGTCAGCAGGGCATAGGCCTCTTCTCGGGTGGGAATGTGTTCGCCCATTTTTCCTCCTTTTTATATTGTGGTTGAATCACCCCGTATCCCTCCTCATTGAGTGGATCCCTTCTATGGTCCGAATCCGCTCCAGCACCGGGGGATGCGAGTAGCTCAAAAAGACCTTGAGCGGATGCGGGGTCAGGTTGGAGAGATTGTCCACGCTCAGTTTTTTCAACGCCTGGATCATGGACCGGGGCTTGCCATAGGTATCGACCGCAAACCGATCCGCCTCGTATTCATGCTTGCGGGAAAGCAAATTTCCGAAAATGGAGAGGATCATGTCGATGGGGGTGTACAAAAAGCCGAAAAAAAACAGACTGGCGTATATGGACACATGGTCCATCTGAAATGCATCAAACAAGGCCCGGTTGTTGATGAAAAGAGACAGGATAAAAAACATCAGACCTGTGGAGAGAATGGAGATGAACAGCGATTTGAGGATATGCCGCTTTTTGTAATGCCCCATTTCATGGGCCAGGATGGATACCAGTTCATCCGTGGTATGTTTTTGGACCAGGGTGTCAAAGAGCACGATCCGTCTGAACCGGCCGAAGCCGGTAAAAAAGGCATTGGACTTGGTGGACCGTTTGGAGCCGTCCATGGAGAACACCCCTTTTATCTTGAATTTCTGGGCTCGGGCATAGGCCTCAATGGCCTCTTTCAGCTCTCCATCTTCCAAGGGAACGAATTTGTTAAACAGCGGCATAATGACCACGGGTGCAATGAACATCAAGAATATCTGGAACCCGGTCACCCCCATCCAGCAATACAGCCAGGCCCAGGGGCCTGCCGTGTCAAAGAACCACAAAATCCCGGAGAACAACAGACCGCCGATCAGGATGGCCAGGCCCCAGGACTTGAGGATATCCAGGACAAAGGTCCTGGGAGTGGTCTGGTTAAAGCCGTATTTTTCCTCGATTACAAAGGTGCTGTAGGCGGAACAGGGAATGGAGATCAACTGGGACAGCAGCATGAGGGTCCCTGCAAAGATCAACCCGGTGGGGATCATTCCCAGATCAAAGCTGCGGGCGAACCGATCCACCAGGTTGAATCCGCCCAGGAGGATAAACAAAATGGTCAGCGGGGTGATAATGGAATCGGTGAGAATTCCAAACCGGGTGGTCTCTTTGAGGTATTCCTGGGATTTTTGATACCGGTTCTGATCATAATGGTCTGCAAACTCCGGGGGCAGTTCCGTCTTGAGGTGCCGCATGTTGAGAATATCCACCGTCAGTCCCAGCAGATATTCACCGATCAGAATGACCAGGATGAGGATAAGAAACAGGTTCATGTCTACACCGAAAGCCCCGCCTCCAATCCTTCCCGTATGGCCGTAAGCGCATTTCGGGGGTCTTGGGCATCCCCGATCACATGGATTTTTGAAACCACGCCTTGAAGCTCGTCCAGGAGGATGTTTTCCGGTCTGGATCCTGCCGCCACCACGACCCAATCCGCGGGGATGAGCGATTTCCCGTTTTTGCCCTGGGTCTCAAGGCCTTCCGGCACCACCCCCACGGCCTTGGTCTCGGTCAGGATCCGGACCCCGAGGCGCTTTAATTCAGCCATGATGGTCCACTTGGTGGTCAACCCCACGTCCTTGCCCGCCTTTGATTCCATTTCCACCACGGTCACTTCCTTGATGCCCTTATTCAACAAACCGGTCAGGGTCTCCAGGGACTCGGCCCGGTTGACCATGAGGAAATGAAGCATCTCAGGGGTGAGGGTGCCCACGCCGGCGAGATAAAGCGCGGTTTCCAGGCCCACGGCATTCCCGCCCAGGACCACCACCCGGGTCCCCACCCCCTTGCGATCCGCCAGCACCTCCCAGGATTGGATCACATGGGGGCTGTCAATTCCGGGGATCTGCGGCGTCACCGGACGGGCCCCGGATGCCAGCACCACGGCTTCAGGCGCCAGTTTCCTGACCCGGTTTTGATCGGCCGTCACCCCGAGTTGCACCTCCACACCCAGGGCCCTTAGGTTGTTCTTTAAATCCTGAACCGCGGTCAGGAGTTCTCCCCTGTCCGGTATGGACCTGTTTAAGAGAAGTTGCCCGCCCAGCTGTTCGGTTTTTTCCATCAGGGTCACCTGATGCCCCCTTTCCGCGGCCACACATGCGGCCTTCATGCCGGCCGGGCCTCCGCCGATCACCAAGATCCTTTTGGGTGGATCTGCCGGTTGACCCACGGTTTCGGCCTCTCTGCCGGCCCGGGGATTGATTAGGCAAGTGGCCGGTCTTCCCCTGAAGATGCTGTCAAAACACCCCTGGTTGCAGGCCACGCAGTGATAGATGCGCTCAGGGCTCCCTTGAAGGGCCTTTTGGGGCAATTCCGGATCGGCCAGGAGCCCCCGGGCCATGGTGACCATATCGGCCTGCCCATTTCGCAGGATTTCCTCTCCCACCCGGGGATCGTTGATGCGGTTGCTGGCCAACACAGGGGTCTTCACCGCGGATTTGATCCCCTGGGCCAGATACACATAGGCCCCCCGGGGCACGGACATGGTCAACTGGGGGATACGGGTTTCATGCCACCCGCCGGTCACATTAAAGAGGTCAACCCCTATATTTTCCGCCTCCCGGGCAAAGATTTTGGCCTCCTCATTGGTGTTTCCGCCCTTCATAAACTCGTTGCCCGCAATGCGGAGGATGACCGGATAGTCCGGACCCACCGCCCCCCGCACCTTTTCCATCACCTCCAGGCCGAACCGCATCCGGTTTTCCAAGGGGCCGCCGTAGCCGTCCTCGCGCATATTGGTAACCGAGGATAGAAACTGGCTGATGAGATAGCCGGCGCTGCCCAGGATTTCCACCGCATCAAACCCCGCGGCCCGGGCGCGAACCGCCCCCTGGGCAAAGCGGTTCTGGACCTCCGGTATTTCGTCCATATCCAGGGCCCTGGGGGTTTCGCCGGTCAACCTGGATCGAACCGCAGACGCAGAAAAGGGGGTCTTCCCCCCGATCATGGCGGAATGGGTATACCGCCCCGCCTGATACAGCTGGGCCGCGATCTTGGCGCCTCCCTCCTGCACGGCCCGGGTTAACCGCTCAAGTCCGGGGATAAAGCGATCGTCATTCAGGCCGATCATTCCCACCATACCGCCCATCTCATCAATGGGACACCCGCCCACCACGATGAGACCTACGCCGCCCTGGGCCCGCAGGGCGTAAAAATCCACCAGACGGTCGGTGACCTCGCCTTGCGGGGTATAGCCCAAATGCATGGCGGTCATCACGATCCGGTTTTTGAGTTCCATCCGGTTGATCTTTATGGGGGAAAACAGATAGGGAAAATCCATGGGGTAACCTCCGGTGATTTATTGGGCTTGACGTCTTGTTGGATGAAAAATCGGGGTCCGATCTCCCATTACGCTTATTGGGCAGCATACGGAACTTCCCACAAATAATCAATCCTTCAGCAGACCCTACGGCTCTTCAAAGCGCGTTTCCATCTCCTGTTTCATATAGGCCCGCTTGCGCAGAAATACCTTGATGCCGGCAAAAAGGGTAACCAGCCCGCCAAAGGCGAACAGGATTTCGTAGAGATAATAGCTCACAAAGGTGAACCACGATACCCTTTGCTCTACGGACTGTTGCCAGTCCCCTTCCAGTTCCCGCAGTGAGACCGCAAAGACGCTCTGTATGGCCCGGGGGGCGGTCTCTCCCTGCTGCATGTGCCCAAGCACGTCTAACAGGCCCTTTTTCCCAAATCGGTCCAGGATATAGTGGATGAAATACTTGCTCTCTTCATAGGCCAGCAGGAGACGTTGCTCTTCTCTCGGAAACCCCCTTTCCAGCCGCCCAAGGGGAATAAACCGGCCATTGAAGGCCGCCCTGTTGAGCTGGGAGCGTTTCTGGTCCAGGAGAATGTCTCCCACCCCGTCACTGGCCCACTGGGCCACCCCCTCATCCAGCCACCTGGGCACGGGGACACGGGTGATATGCTGGTGGATACACAAATGACAAAGCTCATGCTTGAAGATGTCCCGGGTTTTGGCAACATCCGCCTTCAACTTTGACCAGTCCATGACGATTAAGGCCTGATCGGGTTGGGCAAAGGCGACAATAAGGGGGTTCCCCGACATTTTCTCAAACCGTCCCCCATCGCCCACCAGGATCACAGTGGGGGTCCGGATGATTTGCCAGCCAAAGGTTTCTTCCACCTCATCCCGGATAAGGGGGTACAGCTTGGCCAGGTCCTCTGCCACGGGCTTGAGCCGGGGGGCACACCCTATGCGCACCCCGTTTGCCTCCAGCCGGTACATTTCCTCTGCATGAACCGGCGCCGCCCCCAGGACAAATAAAAAAGACGACAGCAGGAGATGCATGACCAAAGCAGTGCCGCAAGGCCTGCCCCCTAAAAAGCGGATGAACAAGGGGTGTCCTCCTTCATGGGGTTTCCGTAGAAACGCTGAGGGGATTTTCATAGCATACAATCCGGGTTGGTGTCATGTGCCCTGGATGACAGGTTCATTTTAGGCCTTGACACCCAGTCGCATTCCGCCTACAGTCGATTTCTGAAAAAGGGATTCTTATCAGAGTGTTATCCCCTCATGGAAGGGGATCTTTCACCCATAACGATTGAGACCTATTCCCAAAGGAAGCCTGGTGGTAAACATGACCCCTGTAGGTATTGGACTGGATCAATTCGGCGCTCCATCCCCTGGCCGGCATAAGGGTCACCGGTTGGGGCTTCTCGCCAACCAGGCCTCTGTGGACAGTCGGTTGGACAGTGCCAGGGATGTCATTTGCCGCCGCTTTCCCGGACAACTCAAGGCCCTCTTCGGCCCCCAGCACGGATACGGCGGGGAAGACCAGGACAACATGGTGGAGACGCAAGATTCCATTGACCCTGCACTGGACCTCCCGGTGTTCAGTCTCTACTCCCAATCCAGAGAGCCGGACCCCCAAATGCTCGGGCTGATCGACACCTTGATCGTTGATCTCCAGGATGTGGGGACCCGGGTGTACACCTTTGCCGCCACCCTGCTCAACTGTCTCAAGGCGGCGGCCCGGGCAGGGATAGAAGTGGTGGTTCTGGATCGACCCAATCCCCTGGGCGGGGACATGGTGGAAGGCAACCTCCTGGATCCGGACTGTTACTCCTTTGTGGGGCCTTACCGGTTACCCATGCGTCACGGGCTGACCATGGGGGAGATGGCCCGCCTGTTCACGGAAGTCTTCGACCTTGACATCGCCTTGGAGGTGATCCCCGTGAAGGGCTGGCGGCGAGACATGCTATGGCACCATATGCCATTGAGGTGGCTCATGCCCTCGCCCAACATGCCGCTCTTGGAAACCGCCATGGTCTATCCCGGGCAGGTGCTCTGGGAAGGGACCAATATCTCTGAGGGCAGGGGCACCTGCCGTCCTTTTGAAATCTTCGGGGCCCCTTTTCTGGATGTACGAGCCGTCAAGGCCAGGCTGTCTCCTGAAGTCCGGCGTGGATATAAACTTCAGGAGTACCGGTTTCGGCCCACCTTCCACAAGTGGGCAGGGGAACTATGTCACGGATTTATGATACACATCCTTGATCCCCACGCCTATCAACCCTACCTGACCTCTCTAAGCCTGTTGAGAGCCATTATGGAAACCCACCCCTCAAGCTTCAAATGGAAGGATCCGCCCTACGAGTATGAATACAAAAAAAAGCCCATCGATATGATCATGGGCGATGTATCCCTCAGACACAGCCTGGAGTCCGGTGAGCCCCTCCCCGGGCTCAGGGAGCGATGGCTACCGGACCTTATGGACTTCCTGGAATGGCGAAAACCCTACCTCCTCTACTGAAAGTAGAGCTTTGCTCGTGGCAATCGGTCTAATGAATGAAAATCAGAATTGAAAAGGGAATATTGATTCAGGTGCCTCTATGAATTCTTTTGGCCTCCGCTGATCCATTTATCGATGGCATCCTTGTCAAACCGCCACACCCTGCCGATTCGAATGGCCGGGATTTTCCCTTCGGCCGCATACTTGCATATGGTTATTTCGTGTAACTTAAGATACTTGGCGATCTCCTTGGTGGTCATAATCTTTGGCATGATACACTCCTTTTGGTATTTGGATTTATGCGATGACCCTGCGTGACAAACGCATCATCCGCACGACATTTTATTTTAGTACCGAAAGACTTCAAAGTCAACAACAAATTCTGTTAATAACGAATATATAATAAAAAAGATCCTAACGTTGAAATCTTTGTTCCTGTTACGCTTTGCAAAGCTCACTTCTGACAAATTAATGAGGTACCGAAACATGCCCCTCCGGAGGTTCCTCGCCCGGGTCTTGTTGACTTGTCTTTTGGCCTGCGCTTCCGGGTTTTCCGGTGGCCCCCAAAAGGTGCGCACCGTCTACGACGGGGATACCGTTTGCCTTGAGAACCACCGGCAAGTCCGATACATCGGCATCGACGCCCCGGAAATCGACCCCGAGACCCATGAGGCGGAGTATTTGGCCCACAGGGCCCGCGCGTTCAACAAAGACCTCGTGGAAAGGGGGCGCATACGGCTGGAGCACGATAGGGTACAAAAAGACCGCTATGGCCGGGTCCTGGCCTATGTGATCCTTAAAGACGGACGGATGGTGAATGCCTTGATGGTGGAAAGGGGCCTCGCCTATGTGATGACAACCCCGCCCAACATGAAATACACGTCCCTTCTGCTCGATTGTCAGCGGCGGGCCATGCGAGGCAATAGGGGAATCTGGCGAAGGTTATCCGAGAAGAGCGGGATACGCTATTCGGGAAATAAGCGGTCTTTTCGCTTTCACACCCAGGATTGCCCGTTTGGGAAAAAGATCTCAAAGCGGCATCGTATGGAATTCAACACCCTTTATGAGGCCTTTTGGGCAGGGTACAGCCCCTGTGATGCGTGTCGGCCCGCCGCGGTCCTGAAAAAATAAAAAACGGATAGACCGATCCCTACGCGGCCTTTCTTACTTCATCTGTTCCAGTCGCTTTTTGGCGATGCCTGCTTCACTTGACTTGGGATACTGGGTAATGATCTTTTTCAAGAGGAGCCTGGAACTGGTCTTGTCCTTTATTTCATAAAAGGCCCGGGCCTGTCGAAGCAGGGCATTGGGCACCTTGTTTCCCTTGGGATACTTTTTAATGACATTTTGATAGGCCAATATGGCCTGTTCATATTGGCCCAGCCCCATATAACACTCCGCAATCCAAAACTGGGCGTTATCCGCAAACGTGGAATCCGGGTATTTGTCGAGGAAGTTTTTAAACCCGGAGATGGCTTCCTCATATTCCTCGTTCTTAAACAGTCCCAGATTCACTTCATACAAGCGCTTCTCAGGCGAAACCTCGGGCGCCTTAGGCGCCTTTTCGGTGGGAGGCACTGCCGGCGGCGCCGCCTTTTCTGCGGTATCAGCCACCGGGGTGGAGACCTCTTCGGGCGCAGGTTCCGGGAGTTTCAAACCGAGATGGGCATACAGTTGATCGGTCTTGGCGTTCAGGGTTCCCACTTGGATCTGGAGTTCGGAAACCGTGCTTTTCAGGGCATCCTCCTCTGCGGTATCTCGCTCCACAGAGCGCTTGATCCAATGGTTGTTTTCCTGAACCTGTCCGGAGAGGCGCTGCATCTCGGCCCTCATCTCCTTCATTTCAGCCATGGTATCTGCCTGGCGCTCCCGAACGCCCCCCAATTCCGCATCCAGCCGGTTGGAGAGGTTTTGTTCGACCTTATCCTCCAGTCCATCCACTCTTTTATTGAGGGCCACGATCTGATCGTTAAGGTATCGGAATTCATCCTGAGTAACGCAGGAACCTAACAACAGCAGGCTGCAGATGCCTATTCCCAATCTCAATACAATGGACTTTGTCATGGCTGCGTTTTTCCTATGCCACCCGTACCCAACCGGGATGAGAACAAAAGGGCCGGCCGATTGTTGAAGCGGTACCCCCCGCCGGATTCGTGCCTTTTTTTAACAGATAAATCCGTTTCCGGAGAATGAATGGCGGCTGTTCATGGGACCATTGGCCGCTCACCACCGCGTTTCTGACCCAAAAGGCCGGCTCCTGATGATTTATGGATCGGTCTGAGAGAAACCTGGAATTCCTCAGCGGGCGCTACCCCGCTGCGGAATGCTTTATTACTGAAACAGGGTAAAGGTATCTCTTCTGTTCAGTGCCCAGGCAGTGGGATTGCTGGCCGGGTCCGCCGGTCGCAATTCGCCGTAGCTGATGGTCTTGATCCGATCCTCGGATATTCCCAGCGCCATCAGGTATTCCTTGGCGGAATTGGCCCTTCTCTCTCCCAATGCCAGGTTGTATTCCTCAGTGCCTCTCTCATCACAGTTGCCGGCGATAAGCACTGAATACTCGGGGTTGTCGCGAAGGAATGCGGCCTTTTGCTTTAAAATAGCCTTGGCCTCCGGCTTGAGCACGGATTTGTCGAAGTCAAAGTAGATGTTCTTGGCCTCAAAGGTCGAAACGGCCTCTGCCAGTTGGGCTGCGCGCCGCTGTTTGGCCTTCTCTTCCTCGGTTAATTCCACCACCACTTCTTCTTTGACGGGCTCCTCTTTGACCACCACTTTTTCTTCCACTACCTCTTCAGTCGGTGCCACGCCTTCGGAAACGCCCACTTGTTTTTTTGCACAGGATGTCATCATAAACAGGCATCCCCCCATAAACATCATGGCCACCACGCCGATCATCACTCTTTTTCCCATAACCCCTGTACCTCCTGATTTCTAAAAGTTTATGCCAAAACATGGGCTTAAGCCTGCCTACACCGTGAGACCTTTGAAAAACGCCCCCTTTTGGTCGATCTCAGCGTCAGACTCAAATTTCAATCCCCGAAATATTCAGTATATTCCTGTGGTTGAAATTTTCGTCTTCCTTGAGCTAAACCAAAATTGACCATTTTTCAAAGATCTCACCGTACCAAAGCAGGGCATTGTACGCCGCAACCCCATTCGGAGTTTACTTCCACAAATCTTTCTTTACCATCTCATTCTTTTTATTTCAAGGCTTTCCATGAGATATTTGTGCTTTTTATGGTTCTTAATGGTTTTCTTGGCCCCCCTTTTGAAGCCAGTCAGACACAAAGGCCAAAAAACGCCTGGCATCCGCCAAGACCGGTTTTTATTCCGGGGCCCACGAGGGAGAGGTCTGCGCCCCTTTTTCAAAGGTGACGCGTCTTTGGTTATGCCCGCTCGCGTGCGTAATGTAAATGTGATATTCGCCGTCCCGGTTGGAACTAAAAGCGATGTATCTGCCGTCCGGGGACCAGCAGGGGTCCTCATTGTCCCCCTGATCGCTGGTCAGCTTTCTCAACCCCGATCCATCGGGATTGATGGTGCATAGATTGAACCGGCCATATTCCATGGTCGTATAGGCGATCCGGTCCCGGGAAGACCATGCGGGCGAGGTATTGTAATTGCCTTCGTAGGTTACCCTTCTGATTTCTCCGGTCTCGATCTCCATGATGTAGATCTGTGGCGACCCGGACCGGTTGGATACAAAAGCAATCTTTTCCCCGTCCGGAGAGAAGGCGGGTGACACATCGATCCCCCAATGGCTGACCAATTGTCGCAGGATTTTCCCCTGGAGATTAATGACATAGATATCCGGGTTCCCCTGGTGACTCATGGTGAGCGCAATTTCCCGGCCGCCCGGGGCCCAGCAGGCCCCGATGTTGAGACCCGATCGCCCTGAAAGCCGTTTCACCCTACCCGAGCCCACATCCTGGAGGTAGAGCATGGCGCCGTCGTCCTTGTAGGAATTATAGGCGATTTTTTTTCCATCCGGCGACCACCTCGGGAGCATGGATATATCCTTGTGAGCGGTCAGGGGTTTCCCATTGTGACCATCATAGTCTGACACATAGATCTCCCGGTGTCCCGTGGCGGTCCCCACAAATGCCAGTTTTGTGAGTGCGATCCCCTCGTGCCCGGTCAATCTGAGAATAATCTCATTGGACAGGCGGTGCATCAGATGCCGATAGGACGTGAGGTTTCCCAGGGCCCGCTTGCCCAATATCTGACGTCCCAAAAACACATCAAACAGTCTGAGCTCAATTTCCACCCGTCGTCCCACAACCGCATAACCGCCCTTGAGCAGCAGTTCGGCCCCGATCACGGACCAGTTCTTGAACCGGATGTCGCGGCCTCTGAGCGGCTTGTTCTTCCCCTCTAAAAAGGCCTTCTTGTCCATGATATTGAAATAGCCGCTTAAATCCAGATCATTGGCCACCACCTCGGCCAGATTCACGGACAACTCCGGGTGTTTTCCGTCCCCGGCCATCTGTTTGAAGTCCGGAACGGCGATATTGAATTTGGGGATGGAAGGGGCGTTCACATCAATATAGATGCGGCCAAAGGCAATGGCCGGGATCATCCACAAGATAGAAAACCACACAAAAATCCATGCGTATGCAAGATGCACGGCTCGCTTTTTCCGGGTGGGGGAAGTCCATCTCCATTTCATTTCCAAGTTCGCCTCCATAGGTTAGTAATAGGGCTCCATCTCGCTTAAATTAAACCGGATCTCAATCTCGTCGAAACTCCGTTTATACCCCTCGGGAAAGGGAGGAAGCGGGTCTGATCGTTCCACCGCCCTCAAAACCGACCGGTCAAACACCCCATCGGATGATTTTCGTTCCAGCCACGATTTCAGGATGCTTCCGTCCTGCTTCACCTTCACCAGGACGACGGCTTCCAGGTCTTGCATGCGCTTGGGGTTCAACAGGGCCACCGGGCACGACCAGTTGCCCTTAATCCGCTGCTCCACCTCCATCTGGTACATCCTCATGGCGATGCCGGCATCCGCGCCTCCGGCTCCCCCTCCCCCCGTTCCTTGGCCTGCGACGCGGTTCTGGATTTTGGACAGGGCCTGCTCCACATGCTTATGGTCTTGCTTATGGTCTTGTGTCTCCACCCTTTTTTCAATTCTGGACACCGCGTCATCAATGAGTTTGGACGGAGATACTTTGGGTTCCGGTTTCCGGACCTTGGGCTTCCGCTTCTTCTGGGTCTCCACCACCCGCTTACTGATGACCACCGGCTTTTTTTCCTTTCTGGCCGGTCGACGGATTCTTTTGGTGGGTTCTGCTTTCCGTTGGGATTCGATCTTCTTTCCTTTTTCAGACGAGGGGACCGCCGTTGGACTGGGACCGGTTTTTCCCGGCAATTCAACCAGATTGACTTCGTATACGGTGGGCCCGCTCATCCTTCGGGTGGAAAAGGAATCGGGCACAAAGAGGATCAGACAAAAGAGGAGCACGTGGAAACCCAGGGATATACATACCCCTTTCCCCCATTTGGGCTCCAGCGATTCATCCGCACCGGATGTAGGTGTAACCGTCTTCATCAAAATCAGCGGGTTCAACTCAGTGTCCCCGTCAATCCAAGGGTTCGGTGACCATCCCCAGTTTGTCGATACCGGCCCTTTTTACCCCGGCGATCACCTGGATCACAAAACCATAGGGGACGTCCTTGTCCGCCCTCAACAGGACCCCCTTTTCCCTTCGATTTTCGAAGATCTTTGCCACCTTGACTTCCAGAGTAGCGAGGTCCACGGGATGGTCTTCCAGAAAAATCTCCTTTTTCTTGTTCACCGTGAGCATCAAGGGCTCTTCCTGGGTCTTGATGTTCTTGGTGGTGGTTTTGGGGAGGTTCACATCCACGCCCTGGATCATCATGGGGGCCGCAACCATAAAGATAATCAAGAGCACCAGCATCACGTCCACCAGGGGCGTAACATTGATATCCGACATCAATTGCCTGTGGTTTTTGGGGGATTGAAAGCCCATCTTATCCAGATGCTTTGGAAGCAGACGCTTTCTTGAAAAACTGTCTGCCCACCATGCTCATGAAATCGGTACTGAAAATTTCCATTTCCGCCCGCAAGGAGGAGATCCGCTGGGAAAAATAATTGAATGCCACCACAGCGGGGATGGCCGCTCCCAGCCCTGCGGCCGTGGCGATCAGGGCCTCGGAAATTCCCGGGGCCACCACCGCCAGGTTGGCTGACCCCGTCATACCGATCCCTCTGAAGGATTCCATAATCCCCCATACCGTGCCGAAGAGACCGATGAACGGCGTGGTGTTGCCGGTGGTAGCCAAAAAACTCAAGGCCCGTTCCAGACGATAACTCTGATCAATGGCCGCCTTGTTGAGGGATCGTTCCAGGTTATCCATGAGACCCTGTTGGGATCTCACCATATCTCCACGGGCGTCCGGCCCCTCGGGCCGCTGTCCACCCGATTCTCCCGGTCCCCTCCACTCCCGCTCCACAAAGGCCCCCGGGAGTTTCCTGAAACGAGTCAATTCCGCATATCCGGATCTGAACAGCCGGGCCACCGGGCTGTAATTCATGGTCTCACTCGCCTTGTGGACTTTTTTGATATCCCTCTCTTCCCGGAACAGCTTTAGAAAGGCGGCGGTTTCCGTCTTGGCCCTTTTCAACAATCGGTACTTCATAAATATAATGGCCCAGGAAAAGATGGAAAATAAAAAGAGGACCAACAGCACGAACTTGACCATGGGGCCGGCATGGATGATCATCTGAACAATATCATTTCCAAACATACCATCCATGGAGGCCCTTCCCGGAACCGTCAACATAACGATAGAACTATGGATCATACCCCCCGCCTCGTTTTGGGACCGGTTTTCAGTCCCCGATTATGGATTCATTCTCATAATAAATTTATGGTTTTCAGTTCCCCTGTCAATCCCTGTCGTCCCGGTTGAGGATATGGGGGCTCAGACCGTATGGGTGTGATTTCCGACCGCCTGTGGCGCCTGGATTGTCTCCCCGGAAGGTGCATTGCCTGAGGCCAGGCGAAAGGTCTTTATCAAGAACCGGGCCAGACCGTCCGTATCGTCCGGCGAAAAGCAGGCCCCTCCCCATTTTACAGGGGTATGGCTGATCACGGCCAGGAGGTGGTCATCCCCCTTGCACACCGGCTCATCCCGCAGATCTTTTCTGAATACTTCCAGTTTGGGGTGATTGGATCGTTTATACCCTTCAGCGAGAATTATGTCCACCGTGTCCAAAAACTTTTTCAATTCGCCGGGGTCATGATCATATTCCACATCCATGACCATTCCGATCCGGCCGGGGGAAGAGACCAGGGTGGCGGATGCCCCGGCCTGTTTGTGTCGCCAGCTGTCCTTGCCCGGTCGATCCATTTCAAACCCGTGCGCATCATGCTTGATGCAACCCACCCGTAACCCGTGGGTCTTGAGCACGGGGATGAGCTTTTCAATGAGGGTGGTCTTCCCGGTACCGGAAAATCCCACCACACACACCAACGGTGGATCCTGAACCTGCTCCAATCTCGTTACCCTTCCTTCCCTATTCATCCGTTTCCTTGAACAATTGGTCAAAGCAGCGATTATCCGCCTCTATACAACAGGCCTTCAAAGTGCGGTATTTCTCCAAAAGGGCCTTTCCTTCAGCCGTAAGCCTGGTGCCGTTTTTCCGGTCTGCATTCACGATTTTTTGGTTCAGGTAGGACTCCGTGGCTTTAATCCTCCCCCAAACGCCCTTATAGGACATTTTCATAATCTTGGCCGTCTGATTGATGGAACCGGTCTTCTCAATGGTTTCCAGGATCTCCTTTCTCCCCTCCCCCATGATGATTTGATCTGCTTCATCCACAATCCACTGCCTGGATCTGATTCGTAAAGATACCATGCTACCCTCCCTTGATCTCCATGAGTACCTCACCGCTTTTTGCGGGATTGTAACCGCCCAGTTCAGTGACCCGGTCCCGAAAATGACGGGATCTGATGGTACGGACGAGGGCCTGGACTGTGGGGGATTCCAGCACGTCGCTTCGTATCACCAGGTCGTACTGTTCCCGCTCAACCGGTATGAAATCCAGGTTCAGGGCCTTGGCCGCCGCGTAAATCCCCATGCCGCAGTCTGCCGCCCCGCTCAACACATCCACCGCCACGGCAAGATGGGTAAACTCCTCATGATCATAGCCTGTTATGGACGTTGAAGGGATCTTCAGCTGGTCCAGTTTGTAATCCAGCAACACCCGCGTTCCCGACCCCCGCTGCCGATTGACAAAGGTGACCTCGTTTCTGACCAGGTCCTCTATCCCCTTGATCCCCTTGGGGTTCCCCTTGGCCACCATTACCCCCTGGTCCCTCAGAGTCAGGTGAAAGACCGTCACGTCCACGCCTTTTACGTATTTCTGGATATAGGAGATGTTGTATTTCCCGGTATCCACATCCAGCAAATGGGACCCGGACATGTGGCAGGTCCCCTTACGCAGGGCCAGAAGCCCTCCCAGGCTTCCCACATTACCGGACGTAACCCGAACCGTGTGGTGGGTACGTCTGATCTCATCGCCCAGGATATCGAGGGTAATATCATGACTGCCGATGATAACAAGGGTGTTCAACAAATCTTCCTCGTCCACCAGAAGTTCGGCTTCAATCCTCTTGTTCTGGGGGATACCCTCTACAAGGGCTGGAATCCGGATAATCCCTTCCGCCTTGGTGAGGGTGGTAATGGAGCCTGCGGCCCGTCCCAAGGGCGTGGCCACATATCGGGATCCCACCTTCCCGATATTGACCCGTAAGAACTCCTCGATGCCCAGCTTGGAGGGGATATCCCGGGTGGGATACACCTGGAGGGTCCTGGGAGAGGGTGGCGCACACCCTTGAAGGGTGTACACCAAAGGCCGGATGAACTGATCAAAGGAAAGGGCCGAGGAGACTGCGTACCCCGGATTTCCCACCACCGGCTTTCCACGGACTTGGCCCAGGATGGTGGGCTTACCCGGCATCATGGCCACTCCATGCACCAAGACTTCTCCCAACTCCTCCACCATGTGGTAGGTGTAGTCCCGGGTCCCGGCCGACGATCCTGCATTGACAATAATCACGTCTGCCGTGGAATCCACCGCCGCCGCCAGGGCGGCGCGGATGTCCTGTTCCTTATCCGGTACAATGGGATAGACCACCGGGCGCCCGCCGCACTCTCGGACCAGTCCGGCCAGCACAAGGGAATTGTACTCGATGATCTGGCCTGTTTCTAATGGGATGCCCTCGGAGATCTGGTCATGGGTCACCAGTTCCGAACCAGTGGGAATAATGGCCACTTCAGGACGTTTCCACACCTGCACCCAAGACAATCCGGCGCTTACCAGTCCTCCCAAATCAAACGCCCGCAGCCGGTGGTTCTGGGGAAAAAGCAGTTCCGTGGCCACAATGTCTTCTCCCACCTTCCGAACGTTTTGCCACGGATAGGCCGGGGCCCGAATTTCCACCCGGTCCCCATCCACCTGGTGCACCTTTTCGATCATGATCACCGCGTCAAAAGGGGCCGGGAGGGGTTGTCCCGTGTTGACCCACACTGCGTCCCGCCCCATCACCAGGATCTTGGGATTCCGTTCCGTGATGCCATGGGTCTGAGCGGAGACCACCGCGATGCCGTCCATGGCGGATGAATGGTAGGCGGGAGCTGAACGTTTGGCAAAGACCGGCTGGGCCGTAACCCGGTGAAGGGCGTCATCCACCTTCACGGTTTCCATGGGGGCCCTCGTTTCAGGCCCGAATCGGGATTGAAAAATCTCTCTGGCCTCCTCAAGAGACTTCATGGCAAGGTAGACCTGCCTTTTCATTCGAGACCTCCTCCGCAGGAATCAAAGGGAATCACCCGCACCTTCTCCCCCTGGTAGCACCCTTCGGTATTCATATGGATCCTGAGCAGCCCGTCCGCCTCCACCAGGGTGGAGATAAGACCGGATTTGCCAAATATGGGGTCGGCGATCAGCTTCCCCCGCTCCCGGGTCAACCGGACCCGGACATAATCCTCCCGTCCGCTGGCGGACTCAATATTCCGGCTCAATTGGGCCTCCACCGTCCTGCCCAAGGCGCCTTTTCGCTTCTCCTCCCCCCCCAGCCTGGAGATGAGTCGGGTCATAAATACCTCGGCGATCACCAGGGCGGATGCCACATGCCCGGGCAGGCCGATGACGGGCTGAGATCCGGCCAGGCCGATGATGGTGGGTTTGCCCGGACTGATGGATATGCCGTGTACCAGGAGTGTAAAATCGGGAAGGGTCTCAAAGACCTTCAAGGTCAGGTCCCGGGTCCCCACCGAGCTGCCCCCTGATATCCAAAGGGTGTCCGCCTTTTTTAGGGCCGTCTCCACGTTCTCTTGGAGGTCCTGGAATCGGTCCGCGCATATCCCCAGGTGAACAGGGACGGCGCCAAGCCTGCGGCACAGGGCGGCCAACGTATACCGGTTGATGTCCCTCACCTGTCCCGGCCCGGGGGGGTGCTCCGGGGGGACGATTTCATCTCCCGTGGATATGAGGGCCACCCGCGGTCTTTGAAAAACCGGCACATTCAGGATCCCCAGGCCGGCCATAGCCCCCAGGTCCTGGGGCCGCAGACGATGTCCCAGGTTCAGAAAGACATTCCCCTTTTTCAAATCATCTCCGGGTTGTATGACATTTTCCAAGGGAGATACGGCCCGGCTCACCTCCAGGGTATGCTCATCGAGACGGTCGCAGTATTCCTTCATCACCACACTGTCCGCCCCTTGCGGGAGCATGCCTCCGGTGGGGATTTTGGCGGCCTGGCCTTCGCTCAGAATCCCCGGGCTGGCGGTTCCCATCTTCACCTCTTGGATTATCTCAAAAAGGGCGGGGAGACTCTCGGCAGCGCCGAAGGTGGCCTTTGCCTTTACTGCGTAGCCGTCCATGGTGGACCGCAAAAACGGGGGCAGATCTTCCAAGGCGGTCAGGTCCCGGCTCAACACCCGACCCAGGCCGCTCTCCATGGGGATGGTCTCCTCCCCCACCGGCTGGAATCCCTGAATGAGTTCAAAGACCTCATCCGGCCTTTTTACTTCGAAAAACGCTTCCATTTACCCATCCACTTGTCTGGACTATGATGTCCCTATGCCCGTATGGTTCCTTCCTTCAAGGCGCAAATGGTCCTCCCTATGAGGAGGGTATACCCAATTGCCTGCAAAATATGTCACAATCGACATATCACTTCAAGGGGAAAATCCCCCGTAGGCCCCTCCTCTCCCGGACCCGATTGGGGGTTGCCTTTCCCCAGTACCTGTGACAATATCCGAGTTCCGGACAAAATCCAGCTTCATTACACCGATTAGAGTCTTAGATTGAAACTTCTATGCAAAAAGCGAAGATGTTTTGTTGAAGTTAAGCCATTTGATTCATTAGCGATAAAGGTGTCAGGTTTCGGGTGTCAGGTGTCAGCAAACCCGAATTCTGAAACCTGAACACTGACACCTTAACACTTTTGGTTCCGGCTTGTCCGGCTTAGGAAAGCACCCATGAAAACCATGATCAAAGGGCTGGTCGACCGGATTGCGGCCCATCCAGAGGAGATCCTCGATCCACTGATCCGGGTGGCGGCCCTGCTGCTGGCCGCCGCCGTGGTCTGGTGGATCTACAACCGGATCGTGGCCAAAGTGGAAAAAAAATACGGGACCCGGCCTTTCTTTGAGAAAAGCGAGCGTATATTTTCCCTGATCCGGCGGGCAGGACATTATATCATCATTATCCTATTGGGCACGGCCCTGCTCAAGCTTTTCCATGCCCCCCTCATGGAAAAGTTGTTCAATGCCCTGATGATCATCCTCCTCACCACCATTGCCAACAATATGGTCCAGAGTGCTTTGCCCTACCTGGAAAGAAAGCTGGTGGCCCGTACCGACACCCAAATGGATGATGTCATCGTCAACCTCTTCAAACGGTTTTCAGGGGTCATCATCTACATCACCGGGATCATTATCGCCTTAGACATGCTCGGGCTCAATATCATGCCGTTTATCGCCGGTGCGGGTGTTGCCGGCATTGCCATCGGTTTCGCGGCCAAGGATACCCTGTCCAATCTGATTTCCGGGGTCCTCCTGATTATTGACAGGCCCCTGAAGGTGGGGGACCGGATTGAGGTCTGGTCGGCGCCGGCCGGTTCGGCCACATGGGGGGATGTGGTGGACATCGGCCTCCGGGCCACCAAGATCCGCACCACGGACAATATCGTGATCATCATCCCCAACAACGAGATCATGAACCGGGATATCGTCAATTACACCACCATTACCGACGAAATCAGGGTCCGGATCCCCATCGGCATCTCCTATGACGCGGAGGTAAAGAAGGCCAAGGAACTCATCGTCAAGGTGGCCCTGGAACTGGACTGGGTGATGAAGGACCCGGCCCCCAAGGTGGTGGTCAGAAGCTTTGGGGAATCGTCCGTGGACCTTCAGGCCAGGGTATGGATCAACGACCCCAGGCGTCGCATGGATACCATCTCCTACATTACGGATCGGGTAAAGGAAGTCTTTGACGAAGAAGGGATCGAAATCCCCTATCCCAAACGGGACATCATTATCCGGAAGGAACTGGTCCCATCCTGACCCCGGATACCCGCGTTTCGACCTTCGGGGGGCTTCTTCCCCCAGGGGGTAAACCCCAATGACCACCTTTCAAGCGGGCGGGGGCTTACCGCACATCCGGCGCCACGGGGAGATTCCCCCATGTCTTGAGGGGGCAGCTTTCACATACGGGGTTTTTGCGGCAGTAATGCTTCCCTGCCTGCACAATCAATGCGTGGAACTCATTATACAGGGAGGGGTCATCCGGCAGGTGCATCACAAACAGCTCCTGCAGGTCCTGGTAAGTGGCTTGTTCATCTGCCATGGCATGCCGGATGAGTATCCGGTGGGTATAGGCATCCACCACAAAAACAGGCCTTTGGAGCGCGTACAGCAGGATACTGTCCGCGGTCTCGGGACCCACCCCGTTTACTGACAGCAGGCCCTGCCTGAGGGTAGGTAGCGCCTCCTGTTTCAGCGCTTCCAGGTCGCCTTGGTATTGTGTCATCACAAACTCCATCAGGTTTTTCAATCGCCTGGCCTTGATATTGTAGTAGCCCGCTGGACGGATTTCACGGGCCAGCGCTTCAGGGGCCAGGCCGTAAAGGCGCTCAAGGGAAAGAAGATCCTTTTTTTTGAGGTTCAAGATGGCCTTTTCCACGTTTTTCCAATTGGTGTTCTGGGTGAGTACGGCCCCCACCATCACCTCCAGGGGGGTGTCGGCCGGCCACCATTGCTGGGGGCCGAAGCGGGTCTTTAACAGATGAAACATCTCCCTCAACCGCCCCCCCACCGAGCTGCCCCAAGCGCCTTCTTCCCGATTCACACCCCTTTTCCCCCTCTCCCGCCTTTGACGGTTCACCACACCCTTCACCTGAGATTTGCACCTTGGATTATGCCTTGACAGGTCATGCAAGATACCTTAGATTCATCGCCGGTGTCAATGCGGCGCCCAACCTGCCAAAGGGGCCTGTGCGTAGAACGGAAGGGATCAAAAGGCATTATCATGGCAGCCACACCCAAACAACTCACCAAGACCCGGAATCTTGGGATCATCGCCCATATCGATGCGGGCAAGACCACAGTGACCGAACGGGTCCTCTTTTATTCCGGCCGGGTCCACAAGATGGGAGAGGTCCACAATGGGGAAGCCACCATGGACTGGATGGTGGAAGAGCGGGAGCGGGGGATCACCATAACGTCCGCGGTTACTTCCTGCATGTGGCGTGGGTTTACCATCAATATTATCGATACCCCCGGTCATGTGGATTTCACCATAGAGGTGGAGCGCTCCCTGCGGGTGCTGGACGGGGCCATCGGGGTCTTCTGTGCGGTGGGCGGCGTGGAACCTCAGTCTGAGACGGTGTGGCATCAGGCGGATCGGTATAAGGTCCCCAAAATCGCTTTTATCAACAAGCTGGATCGGGTGGGGGCCGACTTCTTCCGGGCCGTGGACATGATTCGGGACCGACTGGGGGCTACCCCCCTGCTGCTCCAATTCCCCTGGGGACAGGAGGATGCATTTCAGGGCATCATCGACATCCTCAAGATGAAGGCCATCGTGTGGGAAGAAGACATGTTCGGCGCCCAATATACGGAGATCCCCATCCCGGATACGCTGATGGAGGAGGCGGTACGCCACCGGGAGCTGCTCCTGGAAACCGTGGCTGAAAAAGACGATGCCATCATGGAGAAATACCTGGCCGAAGAGGAAATTCCCCTCCCTGAATTGAAAACGGCCATCCGCAAGGCCACCATCCATCTCCAGCTGGTACCCATATATTGTGGGGCCGCCCTCAAAAACAAGGGCATACAGCCCTTATTGGACGGTATCGTCGATTTTCTTCCCGCACCCGTGGATGTCCCTCCGGTGGAGGGTAAACACCCGGTTTCAGGGGAACTGGAGGCCCGTCCCCCCAAGGCCAAAGGACCTTTCGCGGCCCTGGCCTTCAAGGTGAGCATGGACCAAGGGCGAAAGATGACCTATATCCGGGTCTATTCAGGCACCATCAAGGCCGGGGGCCCTGTTTACAACCCAGCCAAAAACGTCAAAGAGAAGGCCGCACGCCTCCTCAAAATGCATTCCAATAAACGAGAGCGCATCGATGAGGCCTCGGCCGGGGATATTGTAGCGGCCATGGGTCTCAAGCTGACCACCACCGGCGACACCCTGTGTGCTGAAGACAAGCCCATATTGCTGGAAACCATTCAGTTCAATGAACCGGTCATTAGTGTGGCAGTGGAGCCCAAACGGGTCCAGGATCATGAAAAGCTCATAGACAGCCTCAACAAGTTGTCGGACGAGGACCCCACCTTCAAGTTCAGGATAGACGAAGATACCGGCCAGACCCTGATATCCGGCATGGGCGAATTACACCTGGAAATTATCATGGGAAGGCTGAGGCGGGAGTTTTCCTTAGATACCAACCAAGGCAAACCCCAGGTGGTCTACAGGGAGACCATCACCTCCCCGGTGGTACACAGGGAGGAGTTTAAACGGGAACTGGCCGGCCAGCAGCACTTTGCCGGGCTCACCATAGAGGTCTCCCCCCTGCCCCGGGGTTCCGGGAACCGGTTTGAAAACCGATGCGACCACCCCGAACTCACCGCGGAATTTACAGGAGCCATTCAACAGGGGATTGATGAGGCCTGGGCCGGGGGGAGCATCATGGGATATCCGGTGACGGACGTCCACACGGCGCTGCTGGAGGTGGACATCAAAGAGACCTCTGATGTCATGGCCTTCAGGGCCGCAAGCAACATGGCCTTCAGAGGGGCCTTTCAAAAGGCGGATCCCATTTTATTGGAACCGATCATGCATATGGAGGTGTTGACGCCCGAAGCGTTTACCGGGGAGGTCATCGCGGATCTGAACACCCGGCAGGGGAAAATCGGGCAGATCGCGGCCCGGGGGGCGGTCCAGGTGGTGACGGCCAATGTGCCCCTCTCCAAGATGTTCGGGTACTCCACGGCCCTGCGCTCCGCCTCCCAGGGACGGGCCACCTTCAGCATGCAGTTCAGCCATTATGATCAGGCCTGATCTTTTCCCTATCTACCCACCTTGACCCGGGCCAGGCCCTCGCCGTAATCGATAATCACGCCATCCGGGGTGATCTCCTGGAGTATGGGACCGGTTTCGCCGATACGATCTCCCACCTTTCGGTTGCGCATATTAATGAACACCCGACACTCCTGAGGGTCCTCCGAGTAGACATGGACGTTGATCTCCATCCTGCCCAGGGCGTCTCGGGTCTCTTCCGGCAACTCGCTCAAGAGGGGAACCGGTTGCGCCGGAGGGCTTTTGCCCGCTTGCGGAGGCTCCTCCGGGGGAGGGGGAGGGGCCTCCTGTTCAAAAGCCGCTTCGTCGGCAGGCACATCCGGGTCCGCCATGGGGGCTACTGTTGACTTCGGATTTTGGGCAGGGTCGGTTTGCTCCGGTTCTGCCTCCTCCACCTCCGGAGGCCTCTTTTGCCCCAACGCTGTGATCTTGGAATCGTCTGGATGGGTCTTTGCCCCGGAGGGGGGGAGGGTGGACGTCTCCGGTTTTTTCACAGAACGGGCTGATTTCAAGGCCTTGGGATCACGGTCTGTCCGGGGGGATGACGAAGAATCGCCAGGCAAAGGGGGGTTCCCCTTGGGCACCCGGCCCTCTGCGCGGGTCGTCTGGTGAGCCGCGGTCGCCTGTGCCGTGGTCCGATCGGCCATTGCGGCTTTGCCGATGGGGGTCCCATCGCTCTGTGGAGATCCCCTATGGGAGAATGCCCAGAAGCCCAAGCCTATGCCCAAAACAAAAAACAGGCTGATCCAGATCCAGGTCTTGGGTCCCCGGCGGTGCAGGGGGCCCTCTTCATACAGGGTACTGAGATCCGGGGCCTTCTCCAGTCGCCGGTCGCGTTCTGCCCGTTTTAACGCATCAAGGATAAATGACATGATGCCGCCTTTACAAAATGGATTCCGATGGCCCCCGGTTCAGCAAAGGAACCGCTGGATCCCCTGCCGCCTCGTTGAGCTGGATCAGGGTTTGTTCACCCACGATCCCATCCGCCTGAACAAAATGAGTGCGTTGAAATTCGATGACCCGTTCTTCCAGGGCCTCATCAAACAGGGGACTCAGCGTTTGATCCTCCTGCCCGGGATCCCGGCCCTCTGCCAGGTCCAGTTTGGCCCTCAACCACAGTACATCCCGGCCCCGGTCCCCTTTTTTCAGCAGGGTGGATCCAATGGGAGGCCGTTTCCAAAGCACAATATAGTCTCCATACCAAAGGGGATCAATACGATTCCGGGGCAGAGTCACTTGCCTGTGCCCCAGCACCAGAGTCGCCTCGTCGTCTGTAAGCGCCTTCACCAGGACAGGGTGGGGTGTACCGTCTCGGCCCACCAGTTCAATAAGGGCGGGCCGGTTCAGGTGGCCCAGGGTGGTCCAGTTGCCGCTCCCTTTCATACAGCTCAGACCGGCCGCTGCCACCCGGTCACAGGGCGTCTTGCCGGACAGGTCGCCATACCGGATCCCCCAGCACTGGGTGAGCATTGCAAAAGCGCTGTTCATGTCCCGGTCTGCCTCCCCAGCCAGCAGCAATTCAAAGGGATCTATGGACTCGGGTGCGCCGCCGGAAGGTGTATCCCCCGTGTCCCCGGGGGGAACCGCATCGGCGGATCCGGCGGCCTCAGCGGGTGTTGCGGTTTCAGCCGGGTCCCCGGCCTCAGGTTGGTCCCCTGTCAGGCCCGGTACGGCCAGTCTGTTTTGTTTTGAAAACACCGGCCACGCCACCTGGCCGTGATAGAGGTAGGCACCCGCTGCCAGGATACCGGCTGCGGCCGCGGCAGTGGTCCACCCGGCTACCCGCGTCCAAGACACGGCCTTAGACCGGCTCCCGGCGGGATACTTCCCGATCACCTCGGTCGCAGCCTTTCTGATCAGTCGCCGGTTGATGCGCTCCTGTCGCTTGGCGTAGGCACCCAGCAGGGCCCGATCACATATGGTATTGATGAGACGCGGCACCCCCTTGGAGAGCTTGTGGACCCGGCGCAAGGCCCCACGGGTGAATATTTGCCGCTTGCACCCGCTTACCTCCAGCCGGTGCTGGATATACGAGAGGGTCTCGGGCAGCAACAGAGGGGTCAGATGATAGCGGGCCGTAATGCGCTGGCCCAGTTGACGCAACTCCGGTTCAGCCATCATGGATTGAAGCTCTGGCTGGCCGATGAGAAGAATCTGCAGCAGTTTTCGGGTAGGCGTCTCCAGGTTGGTCAACAGGCGGATCTGCTCCAGCACATCAACACTGAGATTCTGGGCCTCATCGATGATCAACACGGTTCTGCGACCTGAGGAATGGATTTTTAGAAGATGGTGATTGAGACGGTCGATCAGGACCTTCAGGCTCTGGGTCCCTTCCGGGTAGGCAATATTGAGTTCATCACACAGGGAGGCCACCAGTTCGGTGGCCGATTGTTTGGGGTTTAATATCAACGCCACTTCCACGTCTCCGGGCACCTGCTCCAGAACACTCCGGCACAGGGTGGTCTTCCCTGTGCCCACCTCGCCGGTGAGCAGGACGAATCCCCCCTTTTCCCCCATCCCATAGAGCAAATGGGCCAGTGCTTCCCGGTGACGCTCGCTCATGAACAGGAATCGGGGGTCAGGGGTGAGGGTAAAGGGATTTTCACTGAGTCCGAAGTATGCGGAATACATGGTCATCTCAAACCCGAATTCTGGAACCTGAACACTTTGGGTTCCGGCTTGTCCGGCCTATGATCCTGGATGAAAGTCGGGGTCTCGTTTCTGTAGAAAGGCAGCCACGCCCTCTCTCCCCTCGGGTTGATCCGCGCACCAGGAAATCAGCCGACGTTCGTTTTCCATCTGAACCTCAAGGGGTGTGGTATAGGCATCGGTGATCAGGCGCTTGGACACAGCAAAGGAACTGCGAGACCCTCGCGTGATCCGGCGGCAGAGGTCGTCTGCTCGGGCCACCGCCTGTCCGTCTTCCACCACCTCGGTCACCAGACCCCACGACCGGGCCTTTTGGGCATCAATGGGAGGATCAAAGGCGGCGATCTCCAGGGCCTTGGCCATGCCCACCACCCTGGGAAGGGTAAAGCTGCCCCCCCCGTCCATGCTGAGACCGCTGGAGGTGTAGGCCTGCCGCAGCATTGCAGAGGCGGCCATGATCCGAAAATCACAGGCCAGGGCCATGGAGAACCCCCCTCCGGCCGCCGGCCCGTTGATGGCGGCGATCACCGGTTTGGGCATCCGCCGAATCTCCAAAACGGCCTGATGAAATCGGGCCGCCAGTTGGTGAAGCGCGCCCGAGCGGGTATCGCCGTAGGAATCCACCCAGGCCAAGTCCCCTCCCGCACAGAAGGCCTTGCCCTTCCCGGAGAGGACCACCCCGGTGACGGCCGGATTCATGGCCCGTTCCATCAGGATTTCCGCCAAAAGGCTTATCATATCGAGATCAAAGGCATTATAGGCCTCAGGCCGGTTCAACACCACCTGGGCGATACCGTCTTTGTCTTCCACCAGTATGCGATCTGTCATGGGCCTCCCCTTTGCTTTGAAATATCACGTGTCCCCGGTTATCTTTCTGTGGTGCACCGGGTAGAATCATGAAGAGAAATGATTATCATTGACTCACCGAATGGTTTTATATATGGAAAGCAGCAGTTGTACAACACTTTACCCGTATGTTCAAAAACCATATCTAAACTACAGAGTGATTTCAATGGAAACAGATCATCCACGTCTCATAGATGCGTACCACCGCCAATTGAATTATCTTCGCATCTCCGTCACCGACCGGTGCAATCTGCGCTGCCGGTACTGCACCCCGGCCCAGGGCATGGACAAGCTCAGGCATGAGGAGATCCTTACCTATGAGGAAATTGTCCGGGTGGTGGCACTGGCCGTGAAAATGGGCGTCAATAAAATTCGCCTTACGGGCGGCGAACCCCTGGTGCGTAAAGATGTGGACACGCTGCTGCCCTGCTTGACCCGTTTTCCCGAACTCGAGGATATTTCCCTCACCACCAATGGGATCTATTTGAGCGACCACCTGGAAAGCATCAAGGCCTCAGGGATCAAGCGGATCAATATCAGCCTGGATACCTTGAATCCCCGCATATACGAGTCCATCACCGGTTTTGACGGTTTTCATCAGGTGTGGTCGGCCATTCACAAGGCAGCGGATATGGGTTTTGATCCCATTAAGCTCAATACGGTGGTATTAAAGGGAATCAATGAAAAGGACGTAATTGAGTTGGCGGATCTCTCCAAGACATACCCCTTCCATATTCGATTCATAGAGTATATGCCGGGGGGGTTTGTTGACCCGGGCGCCAGACTGTGTCACGTGCCCAATTCCACACTAAAACAGAGACTTTCCAAATACGGCCGTTTGGTGCCGGTCCCCAGAGCGGATATGGATGGGCCTACGGTCCGATTTAAATTTGAGGGGGCCCCCGGCGAAATCGGATTCATCAGCCCCCTGACCCATCATTTCTGTGAGACCTGCAACCGGCTCAGGCTCACAGCCAACGGCCATTTGAGGCCGTGTCTGTTTTCCGACTGGGAGGTGGATCTGAAAACCCCCATGCGGGAAGGGGCTGACGATGCCCGGCTGGCCCGAATCTTTCTCCAGGCGGCCCTGAACAAGCCCCGCAGTCACAAACTGGCATCAACCCCCTCGGTCTCCCTCTCAGGAAAAATGTCCGCCATCGGGGGATAACCAGGGGACCCTCACCTCAGGCCCAACAGCCGGGCCGCATTTTCTCCCTTGATCCGGACCAGGCATTCCTCTGAAACGCCTGCCCCGGCCATCTCCCTGAAATACCGCTCCGGGGGCAACAAGGGGTAATCGCTTCCGAACAGGATCTTTTCAAACCCCACAATTTCCCCCACCACCCGGTAGATGTCCGGGGTATAGAGATAGGGGGATGCGGCGGTATCAAACCACACCTGACTGAGCACCTGCTTGACCTCCCGCTTCATGAGACCATAAAAGGGGAGTCCACCGCCCCAGTGGGCCAGGACGATCCGGTTTTCCGGGAAGGTCTTCACAAAACCATATACCTGTCTGAGTGTTTGGGGGGTCTTGCCGGGATAGTCATGTCCTACGGGCTCATTGACATGGAGCAGCACGGGGACCTGGGCCATCCGGCATACTTCCATGACCTCTTGGAGGTTTTCAATTACCTCGCCTGACAAATCACCGTGGTAAAGGGCCAACTCCCCCACCCCGGAAAGGCCCTGGGTTAGACATCGTTCCGCCTCCCTGGGGCCTGAACGCGAAACCGGGGCAAACGTACAAAACCCGATCAGTCGATCCGGATAGCGGTGGACCGCCTCGGTGATATAGTCGTTGTGCCGTCTGAAATCCTCCGGATCTTCCCAGGGAAAACCAAAGATGACCGATCGGTGCACCCCGGCCTGGTCCATATGCCGGAGCAGTGCCTGTACCCCCGTCAGTTTTGCCTGGGGCGAGGCATACAGGATCTTGAAGGCGGGATCCCGGCTGACCGCCGCGGATCGGTCATTCCTGAAAAAAGGGGGGAAAACGTGAGTGTGGAAATCAATGATCATTCCAGCAGGCTTGCCAGGGAGTCCTCGAGGGCGTGATGATTAAACCCGATAATTTTTTGGCGGATCTTCCCTTCCCGATCAATAATGAACATGGTGGGCAGGGAAATCCGGGCGTCTTGAAAGTAATTGGACACCACCTTTTCATTATATCGTAAAATAGGATAATTGATTCCGGCCGTTTTTTCAAATGATTTTAAATCCTGGTTTGTGACCTGCCCGGGATCATCCATGGAAATTCCCAGGACGATGAACCCCTGGTCCTGGTATTTCTCTTGAAGCCTAATCAATTCAGGGATACTCATCCTGCAGGGAGGACACCAGGTGGCCCAGAAATCCAGGAGCACCACATAGCCCTCATAGGCATCCAAGGAAAAGGTTTCACCGGAAATGGACGGGAGGGTAAAATCAGGCGCCATCGACCCTGCCTTCACCTCACTGTCGCACCCTGAGTGGACCAGCAAGAAAGACATCAACACCATCAGGCAGGCTGTGCGGGCTATTCTCATGAGCATACAGACTCCTTGTACAAGAGGGTATAGGGGGAGGTTTGCCTACAACCGGCCCTGCAGACCTCAGGACGGGCCGTCGCTTGCCTCCTGTTTATTATTAAGAGACCGGAAAGTCAAAAGGTTACGGAAAACTCACCCCCCATAAATGCTAGGTCATCTGGTACGGATCCATATCAAAGATGAGTTGAACCCCGGTTGCTCCGAGAGCCCTTTTGGACCGCTCCTCCAATTCCTGCAGCAATTGTCCCAAAAGGGAGACACGCCTGCATTTGATGAGGATCTGCCAGCGGTATTTGCCTTTTATGCGAAAAATAGGCGCCTCCACCGGACCCAGGACCCGGATCAGGGATCCGCCTCCGGATTGGTTTTTCACCATACGCATCAACATCTCATGGACGTCATGGACGGTACGCTCTGTTTTCTCCTTGTGGTTGCCCTGAAATTTCAAACAGGCCAGGTGTGAAAAAGGCGGATAGGCCAGTTGCTTGCGCAGTGTTTTTTCCTGGTGAAAAAATGACAGGTAATCGTGATTGGTTGCGGTAAGGATAGCGTAATGAGACGGGTTATGGGTCTGGACCAGGACTCTCCCTTGAACCGACCCCCGTCCGGCCCGTCCTGAGACCTGGGACAGCAGCTGAAAGGTGCGCTCCCCCGCCCGAAAATCGGGAAAGGCCAGGGAAAGGTCCGCGGAAACAATGCCCACCAGGGTTACGCCGGGGAAATCATACCCTTTGGTGATCATCTGGGTGCCCACCAGAATATCGACCTCCCGATGGCTGAAAGCATTCAGGATCTTACATGCCGTCCCCTTCCGGCTGGTACTGTCCGTGTCCATCCTGGATACCCGCGCTTCAGGGAACAAGCTCTGGACCTCCTTTTCCAGCCGTTGGGTTCCAAACCCGTATCCCCTTAGCCTGCCGTGTCCGCAAAAGGTGCATTTCAGGTCGGTGGAGCAGTGAAATCCGCAGTAATGACAGAGGAGACGGTCTTCCGTCAAATGGTGGGTGAGCGAGACATCACAATTGGGGCATCGCGTCGCCTCCCCGCACGACCTGCAAAGGTAGACCCGATGAAAGCCTCTCCGGTTTAAAAACAGGATGGCCTGATGCCCGGCCATGAGGTTCTGCGCCAGGCATGCTTGGAGCCTGTCACTGATCATGCCATCCATGCCCCGGCCGGACGCGGATGCCTTCATATCCACGATTTCCACTTCAGGGAGCGGTCTGTTTTCCACTCGATGGGGCATCGTAAGGAGGGCATATCTCCCGGTCAGACTGTTTTCAAAAGACTGTACAGAAGGGGTACCCGAGCCCAGGACCACCACGGCATTTTCCTCCCTGGCCCTCACCACGGCGGAATCTCTGGCATGGTACCGGGGACCCCCATGGGCGTCCTCCTCCTGGGCGTAGGCGGTATCATGTTCTTCGTCTACGATGATGAGGCCCAACTCGGGCACAGGGGAGAAAAGGGCAGACCGGGCCCCGATGACCACATCCGCCTCTCCCTTGCTCATGCGACGCCACTGGTATTCTTTTTCTCGCTGGGTGAGTCCGCTGTGATAAATGGCCACCCGGTCCCCGAGCCGTAATCTGAAAAGCCCTTCCAGGTACATGGCCAGGGATATCTCCGGGGCCATCAGGATGGCGCGGCGGCCGGCCCGGAGGGCGTGCTCCACTGCCCGGTAATAGACTTCGGTCTTACCGCTTCCGGTGACCCCGTAGAGGAGAAAAGGGGAAAACACCCCCTGGTCCAGGGCTGTTTTGATCTCCTCTAAGACCTTCTGCTGATCCCGGTTGAGGGGGTGGGGGGAGGGCGGCAAAAAGATGTCCGGTTGCCTGTGCGGTCGGTGAACCGGCACGGATTCCACCTTGAGGACCCCTTTTCGGGTCCACTTGCGGATCAGGTAGCGCCCGTTTTGAAAATCCGCCTCCAGGGCCTTGATGCTCAGGGCCCCGGCATCAAAGATCCGGGTCAGGAAGGCCGCCTCATTTCGTGCCTTGGACCTCCCGGATATCTTGGCCAGGGCCTCGCTGAGGGAACACCCCTTTTCAGGGGTTACAAATTTGAGCAGGCCCAAGGGAGCAGGCCCCTTTTTTGAGGACCGGTTATGGACCTGGACCCAACCCTTTTCCTTGAGGGGGTAGATCTTCTTGAGGGGCCAGGGGAGTCGCTTTTCAGGATGGGCCCGGATCCAGGAAAGGATCTCGGTTTCCTGGGTGGAAAAAAGACGGCCTTTTACGATCTCCTCCCCTTTGTCCGTAAGGGTTGCCGTCTTATATCGGCTCTCAGGCACCACCGCTTTAAGGACCATTCCGATGGGGCACAGGTAATAGGTGGATATCCACTTTAAGAAAGGGACCATATGAGGGAGAAAAACAGGCTCGAGGTCTAGGATATCGATAATATCCTTTACAGGCCTCTCAGCCGGTTCCCTATCCGTTTCGAGGACATACCCGGTTACGTGTCGCCCTTTGAACGGGACCAAGACCCGGTATCCGGCCCGGACCAATCCGGCCAGGTTGTCCGGAGTCGTGTAGGTAAAGGTCCCCTTCACAGGGACGGCTACGGCCACGCGGAGCCCCGCCAATCCCTTGTTGGCCGATTCAATCATCCTGCCGGGCCCTGCTGCTCCCCTGATCCTGCCATCAACTGATGGGAAGTCAACACCTGCAAGAGCGGATGGAGGGGATTTTTACGGTAGAGGTCAAGGGTCTGCCGGTGAAACGCCTCGGTTGACGCAGCAGTGCAGTCCTCCAGAAAGACCGCCTTGAAATCATGACAGATGGCGTCCATCACCGTAGTCAGGACGCAGAAGTTGGTGGCGATCCCGGCCACCGCACACAAGGTCACCCCCCTTTCCCGAAGCCATTGATCCAGGGGGGTGTCAAAGAAAGCGGAAAACCTGGGCTTGGGCAACCACAGGTCTTGTGCCCTGCGGTCCAACTCATCGATCACTTCCGCGCCCCGGGTGTCGGCGAGGGAGTGGGGTTTCATCCGGCCTTTAAAGATAAAATCCTTCTCATGAAAGGCATCCGTGGCAAAGACCACCGGCCATTTCCCGGTTCTGAAATGTCGGATAAGGGCATTGATGGGGGAAATAATCCTCCGGGCAAACGGGGTGATGGGGAGGGGATGGTCTTCGTCAAAATTGTCTTTCACCATATCAATAATCAGCAAGGCAGGTCTTTCTTTAGGGGTTTCCATGTCTCATCCTCTTGATCTGATCGGTTATCCATTTCGCAGCCACATCCATCTGATCCATGGTATTGCTTCGGCCCACGCTGAATCGCAATGCCCCCATTCCCATTTCAGGGGAAACGCCCATGGCGGACAATACATGGCTGAGCGTAACGCTCTGGTCATGGCAGGCGGCGCCGGTGGAGGCCATGAGACCGGGCAACCCATCCAGGATCTGCCCCCCCTTTAGATGGGGCACGGACACATTCAGGGTATTGGGCAGGGTGTGCCGGGAATGGCCGTTCAAGACCAACCCGTCCACATGCGCAAACAGGTAGGCTTTGAGGCGCTCCCGCAGGGCCGTCATCTCCTTTATATCCCTGTCAAGCCGCTTTTGGACCACCCGGCACGCCGTTCCGAGACCTGTAGTGAACATCACATTCTCGGTACCGGCCCGCTTCCCGAATTCCTGACCGCCCCCGTGCATCAGCGGGGTGAAGGATGTGCCGTCCCGGACATACAACGCCCCCACCCCCTTGGGCGCATACAGCTTGTGCCCGGCAATGGTCAAGAAATCGACCCCCAGGCCGTTCACGTCCACCCCTATTTTGCCTACGGCCTGGGCCGCATCCGTGTGTAACCGGACCCCATGGGCCCTGGTGATCCGGGAGATCTCCTCAATGGGCTGAAGCGTTCCGGTCTCATTATTGGCCAACATGATGGAGACCAGGGTGGTCTCCGGCCGGATGGCCTGTCGGATTTCCTCCGGGTCCACCCGGCCCATGCCGTCCACCGGGACCACCGTCACCCTCACCCCCAGTTCCATCAAAAAGAGCACCGGGTTTAAAATGGCGGGGTGTTCGATGGCCGAGGTGATGATATGATACGTTTGAGGATTCTTGAAATCCACACTCCCTTTCAACACGGTATTATTGGATTCGCTCCCCCCTGAAGTAAAGATCACCTCCTGGGGTTGGCAGCCGATGAGTCCGGCCACCTCTGCTCGGGCCTGCTCCACAGCCTCCCTGGCCCTTACCCCCAGGGCGTAGGGACTGGAGGGATTCCCATATGCTTCGTCCATATAGGGGCGCATTCGCGCCTGGACCTCGGGATCGATGGGGGTGGTGGCATTATGGTCTAAGTAAATGACATGGGGCGCATTTTTTTCAGGCATATGATCCCCTTTCCTTGGGAAATACTCGGCAAGCGGGTCTGTGGCGGAAAACACAGTTGCCTTTGTAGTCTATATTTTGTCAATTGACAACATGTTACATTAGTGGTAGAGCTTTGCCGAAAATGCTGCGTATTCACAAAGGTGCCGGGACGGCATTCTGAAAAGCCGCACACCTTGGCCAGGTCCAACTTGGGTTCAGTCAATACGTAATAAGGGAGGTGGCAGATGGCTGGAGATAATCGAAAGAAGTTGATCCTCTGGTTTAGTGAAATCGGGATCGGGGATGTCCCTTTGGTGGGGGGTAAGAACGCGTCTTTGGGAGAGATGTATCAGAAACTCAAGGAAAATGGGATAAACGTTCCCAATGGGTTTGCCATTACCGCCTATGCGTATCGGTATTTCTTGAAATATGCCGGAATTGAGGACGAAATCAAGAGGATTCTCCAGGACCTGGATACCAGCAATATTGAAAATCTTCTCCGGAAGGGTCGTCAGGTCCGGGAGATCATTACCCATGCCGAATTCCCCCCCGATCTGACCCAGGCCATATATCAGGCCTATGAGACCTTGGGCGCCCACTTCAACCAGAAGGGGCTGGACAATCTGGACGTGGCCATCCGGTCTTCTGCCACCGCCGAAGACCTCCCTGACGCCTCGTTTGCAGGACAGCAGGACACCTATCTCAATATCCGGGGAAAATGGAATGTCCTGGACGCCTGCCGGAAATGCTTTGCCAGCCTCTTTACCAACCGGGCCATCTCCTACCGTCATGACAAGGGCTTTGACCAGTTTGACATATCCCTCTCCATTGCCGTGCAGAAGATGGTCAGAAGCGACTCCGCCTATTCCGGGGTCATATTTTCCATTGACACGGAGACCGGTTTCAAGGATGTGGTCTTTATCACGGCCGCTTACGGCCTGGGGGAAAACGTGGTACAGGGTGCGGTAAATCCGGATGAATTCTATGTATTTAAACCCACCCTGAAGATGGGGAAACGATCCATCATCAGCCGGAAGGCAGGGGATAGGGACTTTAAAATGGTCTACTCCATGGAAGACGACGCCACCGTCAAAAATGTCCCCTCCACCTTAGACGAACGGCACCGCTATGTCCTGGAGGAGGACGAGATCCTGAAACTGGCCGAGTGGGCCTGCACCATCGAAACCCATTACAGTGAAGAGGCCGGGCATTTCAAACCCATGGATATCGAGTGGGCCAAGGACGGGGACGGGGTCAACGTGGGGACCGGGGAACTCTTTATCGTCCAGGCCAGACCCGAGACCTTTCATTCCCAACAGGACACCAGCACCTACGAAAGCTACCGGATCCGGGAACGGGGAAAGGTGTTGGCCAGCGGAACCGCCGTGGGAACCAAGGTGGGACATGGTGTAGCCAACGTCATCCAGTCCACCCTGGAAATGGACAAGTTTAAAAAAGGCCAGGTACTGGTCACCAGCATGACCGATCCGGACTGGGAACCCGTCATGAAAATCGCTTCCGCCATCGTCACCAATAAGGGCGGTAGAACGTGCCATGCGGCCATTGTGTCGAGAGAACTGGGCATCCCTTGTGTCATCGGCACTGCAAACGGCGATGAAATGATTCAATCCGGACAGGAAGTGACGGTCTCTTGTTGCGAAGGGGAAACCGGTTATATCTATGAAGGAAAAATTGCGTATGAGGTGGAGACCATCAACCTGGAAGAGATGCCCCAAACCCGGACCAAAATCATGATGAATGTGGGCATCCCGGAGAAGGCCTTTTCCCAGGGAAGGATCCCCAATGACGGGGTGGGCCTGGCCAGGGAAGAGTTTATTATCAATTCTCACATCGGCATCCATCCGCTGGCCCTGCTGGACTATGACAAACTCAAGGAAAAGGCCAAGTCCGACCAGAGAATCGCGGGCGTCATGTACACCATTGATGAAATCACCGCTGTATACGATTCCAAGACCTTGTTTTTTATCGATAAACTGGCCGAGGGGATCAGTCGGATCGCGGCCGGATTTTATCCCAATGATGTGATCGTGCGGCTTTCGGACTTTAAAACCAACGAGTATGAGAACCTCTTGGGCGGGTACCTCTATGAACCCAAAGAGAGCAATCCCATGATCGGATGGAGAGGGGCCTCCCGGTACTATGATGAAAACTTTGAGCGGGCCTTTGAGTTGGAATGCGTGGCCCTGCACAAGGCGCGAAGTGAAGTGGGTCTGACCAACATCAAGGTCATGGTCCCCTTTTGCCGGACCCCTGAGGAGGGAAAAAAGGTCATTGATCGCATGGCCAAATACGGGCTGGTCCAGGGGGAGGAGGGCCTGGAGATCTATGTCATGTGCGAAATCCCCAGCAATGTGATCTGCGCGGATCAGTTCGCCGATATCTTTGACGGATTTTCCATCGGGTCCAATGACTTAACCCAACTGACCCTGGGGCTGGACCGGGATTCCTCTCTCGTGGCCCACATCTATGATGAACGAAACGATGCCGTCAAAAGACTGGTGGCCCAGGTCATAGAGGTGGCCAAAAAGAAGGGCAGAAAGATAGGCATCTGCGGACAGGCCCCCAGTGATTTTCCCGATTTTGCCGATTTTCTGGTGGAGTGCGGCATCGACTCCATGAGCCTTATTCCGGATACGGTGATCAAGACCCGTCTCGCAGTGGCTGAAAAGGAAAAACAACTGGGAATCCAACCGGAGAATGGCTAACCCATGACATCGGTACGCATACTCGGCACAGGATCCTATGTGCCCCCTAAGGTCCTGACCAATTTTGACCTTGAGAAAATGGGGCTGGATACCACGGATGAGTGGATTGTGCAACGCACCGGGGTGCGCGAAAGGCGGATCGCTGATCCGTCCGTGACCACCTCGGATTTGGCCTACGAAGCCTCCCTCAAGGCCTTTGAAGCGGCGGGCATGACCGCCGGGGATATCGATCTGATCATCATCGGCACCATTACCCCGGATACCTGCTGTCCGTCTGCGGCCAACTGGCTTCAGGCCAAACTGAATGCCCCCCAGGCGGTCACCTTTGACGTCACCGCCGCCTGTTCCGGGTTCATATTTTCCCTCAATGTGGCGGAGCAATATCTCAAGACCGGTGCAGCCAGGAATGTGCTGGTGGTGGCCTCGGAAGTCATGACCCGAACCCTCAACTGGGAGGACCGCACCTCATGCATATTGTGGGGGGACGGGGCCGGTGCCGCCATACTGTCCTTGGGAGATGAGGGGCCGGAAATCCTCTCCACCCATCTGCACACGGACGGAGAAAGCGGCCAGGACCTCCTCCTTCCGGGGGGCGGGTCCAAGACCACCCCCATATGTCACGAAAGCGTGGATCAGAAACGCCATTACCTGGCATTGATTGAAGCCAATGCCAGCTTTCGGGTGGCCGTAAGACATTTTGTGGATTCCGTGAAGGAGGCCGCCCAATACAACCGGGTGGCAGTGGCGGATATTGCCTGGTTCATTCCCCATCAGGCCAACTTACGCATGTTTCAATCCATGGCCAAAACCCTGAAGGTCCCTATGGATCGATTCTACGTCACCCTGGATCGATACGGCAACATATCCTCTGCTTCCTGCGCCATTGCCTTAGACGAAGCGGTAAGGGACGGCAGCATCCAGCCCCATGACCTGGTCTGTCTCCCGGTATTCGGTGGGGGGTTGACCTGGGGGAGTGCGCTCATGAAATGGGCGTAGTCGGGATTGCCCATGGTGGATCGGTTCGTGGAACGCCATAGGGACCCGCTCTCAGAGAAGCTCAGGGAGATGGGGATCGGATTTCAGAGTGGTTCAAGCGGGTTTGCCCAGGACCGACCCACCCTGGTCATGATCCACGGCGCAGGGGGTCAGGCCCGGATCTGGCAGAATCAGCTCCGCCTCTCCCCCCGGATAAACACCCTGGCCCTGGACCTGCCCGGCCACGGCCATACTCAGGCGCAACCCAATACTCCCCATATGGAGACCTATGCCGCCTGGCTGAGGGATACCCTGGATGCCTTGTTTGACCGCCCCGTTTACCTCATGGGGCATTCCATGGGCGGCGCCGTGGTTCAGAAGACCGCCTGTGACCATCCCCAGCAGCTGGCAGGGATTATTCTGGTGGGGACCGGCCCCCGGCTTAGGGTGGCGCCCATGTTTTTGGAAGGGTTGAAGGAGAGGTTCGAACAAACCGTGGAGAATCTCCTTCATTTCGCCTATGCCCCACAGACCGACCCCGCCATCATTCATGCGGGGGCACAACTCATGAAAGCGGCCGGTCAAACCACGGTCCTCAACGATTTCAAGGCCTGCAATCGATTTGAGATAGGGGATGCACTACAGGCGATCCGCCTGCCCTGTCTCATGGTGTGCGGCGAAGCGGACAAATTAACGCCCCCCTCCCTGTCCGAGGCCCTCCACCAATCCATCCCATCCAGTACGCTGCAGCGCATCCCCGGAGCCGGTCATATGGTCATGATCGAACAGCCGGACCTGTTTAACCGCTGTGTGCTCGATTTTGTCTCCGCCTCATAGGGGGCCCCGCACCCGGATTCCCTCATGGAGGGGGGGAGTTGATCTTCTCCCTTAGCCTGGGGGAGACCCTGAACCTCACCGTCCTCCTGGATTTTATAATCAGGGTTTCCCCGGTTCGGGGGTTTCTCCCCTTTTTGGCCCACCGGAATTGGACTTGGAAGGTGCCGAAACGGGCAATCCGAACATCCTCTCCTTGGATCAGGGCCGCCTTGATTTTTTCCAAGAGGGTATCCACAAGCTGAGCGGACCGCCTTTTACTTAAAAAGGTACAGTTCAATTCCGGAAAAAGGAATAATTGACGGCTCCTGTGCCGAGGTTTGAACCGCACATTCTCTCTGACCCTGTCGGCAAGGTGTGATTTGTTCAGTGTCATCCCCGCGCTCCCTGTGTGTGTCAACCCATCTTTCACATCCCCTGGTCAGGCTTGCCTCGCCCCTGCTATGCCCTGAATTGCATATCGTGCAACTGTTTAAACCGCCGGTTGAGGCTCAAGAGTTCCTGGAGCGAGCCCGATTCCACGATTCGGCCCGCCTCCAACACGAAAATGCGATCCGCCTTCATGATGGTACTGAGCCGGTGGGCCACAATAATAATGGTTCGGGTCCCTTTCAGGTCTTCAATGGCCGCCTGCACCAGCCGTTCACTCTCCGCATCTAAGGCCGAGGCCGCCTCATCCAGCATCAAGATGGCCGGATCCACCAACAAGGCCCTGGCAATGGCGATGCGCTGCCGCTGGCCCCCGGACAGCAGGCTCCCCTGATCTCCCACCGGGGTTTCATACCCTTTGGACAGCCTCTCAATAAAGTCATGGGCATGGGCCGCCTGGGCCACCCTCCGGATATCCGCCAGGGTGGCTTGGGGGTTCCCATACCCGATATTGTACGAAACGGTCTCGTTGAAAAGAAGGGTGTCCTGGTTCACCAGGCCCATCTGCCGGCGCAGGGACTGGAGGGTCACCGTTCGAATGTCCGTGCCGTCGATGGAAATAGACCCTGAGGTGACGTCATAAAACCGCGGGATCAGGTTCAACAGCGTACTCTTGCCGGCCCCGGTGGACCCCACAAAGGCCACCATCTCTCCGGCCTCAAGGCGGAAAAAAAGGTCCCGTAACACGGGTTGTTCAGGAGCATACCCAAAGTCCACCCGTTCAAACTGGATATGGCTGTGGTGCCGGGGCAGGGCCTTGGCCCCCACCGGCTCTCGGATGTCCGATGCCGTCTGCATGATCGCAAAGACCCGCGCGGTGGCTCCCTGAAGGGTCTTGAGATTGTTGTTGACCATGGCCAGTCGTTTAATGGGCCGGTAGGCCCGGGAAAAGGCGTACGCCATGGCCATCAACTCCCCCAAGGTATGGTGAAAATAGATTTTTCCCACGATCAACACCCCGGGCATGACCAAGAACACCACCGAATCCATCATGGGCCCCAGGCCCAGTTGCCACCGATTCCACCGCATGATCCGTTTGTACAGATCTTCCGCCAGCTCGCTGAACTTCCTCACCTCGCGCTTTCCCCTGAAAAACCCGTGCACCAGCTTGAGACAGAGCAGGGTTTCGTGGTAGGCGGAGGTCACTTCGGCCGTGGCATCCTGGACCTTTGCCGAGTGTTTTTTGACTTTTCTGCCGAATAATCTCACCAAGAGGGCGATAAGGGGGACCACCACAAAAACCAGGACGGTGAGCTTGAAATTCATCACAAAGAGATAGACCAGGAACACCACCGCGGTCAGCGGATGTTCGATGAGCCCGATGAGGACCTCCGCGATCAAGGACTGCAGCACGGCCAGGTCTGCGGTGGACCGGGCGATGAGTTCTCCGGCTTTTCGTTTGTTATAAAAGCTGAGGCTGAGGGAGATGAATTTCCGAAAAAGATCCACCCTGAGGGACTGAACGGCCCGGTTGGAAAAGGCGGCCGCGCACAGTCCTCCGAGATAGGTGGCCATGGACTTGAACAGGACGGAAACAAAAGCGATAAGGGTCAGGAGCACCAGGAGGTGATTGGGGGTTATCTCCTCCACCACGGTCACCTGAGTCCGTTTCCAGGAAAACCAGGAACCGGATTCAAAGGTGAACCACGGAATTTTCCAGGCCACGGGGTCTGTGCCCGTTTTCATGCCTTCATCCACAAAGGGCTGAAGGAGATAGGCTGGAACCACCACAAACAAGGAGGCAATGGCCGTGAGCACCAGGGAAAGGATCACCAGTCCCCGGTGTTGTCTCACATAACCGGTAATCTCCTTGCCCAGTATAAAGTCCAACATGGGATGTCCGGCACACAGCTGGCGAGCTGCAGAAAGGTTGAATGGGTTTGTTCAGGAGGCTGCAAGTCGGTGCCTGAGACTACAGGGCGCCGATAAGCCTGGAGATGACGATCCGCTGGACCTCGGAGGTCCCTTCCCCGATTTCCAGCAGTTTCTGATCCCTATAAAAGCGCTCCACGTCATATTCCTTCATGAGGCCGTATCCCCCATGCAGTTGAACCGCATGGTTGGCACACCGGTACATGACCTCGGAGCAATGGAGCTTGGCCATGGCCGCCTCTTTGGAAAAGGGCTTTTCGTTGTCCCGGAGCCAGCAGGCCTTGTACAGGATAAGCCGGGCACACTCGATTTCCAGGGCCATGTCGGCCAACTTGAACGCATTGACCTGGAAGTTGGAGATGGGTTTACCGAACTGCTCCCTCTCCCTGCTGTACTGAAGCGACAAGTCGAAACACCCCTGGGCCCCGCCCAGGCCCATGGCCCCTATGGAAAGACGCCCCCCGTCTAAGGTCTGCATCATCTGATGGAAGCCGTTCCCCCTGGGACCCAGGAGATTCTCTTGGGGGACGCGGCAGTCGTCAAAATAGAGTTCGCTGGTATTGGATGCCCGCCACATGAGCTTGCCGTGCATCTCTCTCGCCTCGAATCCGGGAGTCCCCATTTCAATGAGGATGCATGACAGCTCGGGCCGGCCGTCCTCCCGGGTCCCGGTCCGGCATAAGGCGGTCACACCGGTGGTGATCCGGGTGGAGGCATTGGTGATAAAAATCTTACTTCCGTTTACCACCCATTGGTCTTTTTCCAATACGCCGGTGGTCTTGGAATTTCCCGCATCCGAGCCCGCATTGGGTTCGGTCAGACCGAACCCCCACAGGGCCTCGCCACTGCACAGTTTCGGCAGATATTTGACTTTTTGTTCCTCATTGCCGAAATAGTAAAGCGGTCCGACCCCTAAGGAATTGGCGGCAGCCACCGTGGCTGCATGGGAACCGTCCACCCTGGCGATCTCCTCGGTGGCAATAATGTAGGAGACATAGTCCATGCCCTGCCCCCCGTATTTTTCAGAGACAAACATCCCAAAGAGGCCCAGCTCCGCCATCTTCTGCATGGTCTCATGGGAAAATTCCTCTTTTTCATCCAGTTCTCTGGCAACCGGTCTGATCTCTTTTTCCGCAAAATCCCTTACCGAATTTCGCAGGATCTCCTGTTCCATGGAAAGGCTGAAATCCATACCTGCTCCTTTACCTCTCGGATTAACACAGTCAAAGCCGCGGGGCTGAAGATATGCCCGACTCAGCGCCCGCCCTTCACAATTTCCGCATACCTTGAAAATGCTCAGCGAGCGAACTAAAAACTGGTTAAGTCACCTTACATTTGGGAGATCCCCTGCAGCTTGTCGGAGCAAAAAGTAGATCCCGACCTGTCGGGGCTGCAGGCATCTTCAATCATTGCCTCCCAACCGCCCTATCTTATAGGGGGATCACCCAAGTTTGTCAATTAGAAAAGCAGTACGGCCCATTGCTGTGGGATCAAGATGGCCCACAGGAAAAAGCCTTGAAATCAGGGTGTTTACGTTTCCATAAATCATAAAAAATGCCTGCATGGGGCGAATGGGGGCATTAGGGCCGTTCCCCTTCCTCATCCGGATGGACCCGCTGAAACCGGTTGCCACCGGGCGTGGTGGTCCTTATGGAGACCCAATCGCTGCACAAACACTGTTCGGAAATCCTTGATTCCTGCTTGTGCTTATTATATACAAAAGAACGACTTCCTAATCAGTGACTCAGCAAAAGGAGGCTTATGATGAAGGGACCAGGAGAATTGGTCCGCTCCGGCTCGATACCGGGATATGAGAACCAAGGCCCCTTATATGAATGGTCAGAGGCCCGGGCCTATCTCTTGATCGACCGGATTGCCTATGGGGGTAAGGCAGGGGCGATCGTATGTTACTATAATCCCCCGGTTCATCAGGTGGGCAACCCCGGGCTGGATGCGTATCTAAAGGGTCTGGACCGGGTCCGTGAAAAAAAGAATGAACTGGAATTTCTCATTCTGTACGGCGCCAACGATCCGGTCCACGCCGGTGGGGATCTCAAGGAGAGCCTCAACAGACTGGACAAGACCCTCGAGATGAAGAAGGAAAAAGAGAAGAGCGGTGCATCCGCAAAGGAGGTGGATCGTCTTTTTGAATGGGCGGACAGCCGTCTTCGAAAAGGTCGGGCACTACACCAGAAAATCCGGGGCCTGGCAGAGCACCTGCGGGTGGTGGCCGTGTGCGGGGGGGGCACCCGTTTCGGCGGTTCAGCGGAAATTCCCCTGATGGCGGACTATCTGGTGGGGGATTCCAGAAGCGGGATGTGTTTCAGTGAAGCCACCATCGGTCTCATTCCCGGGTGGGCGGGGATCGCGCGGTCCCTGCTCAAGTCCGGCATCACCAACGTTGCGTACATGGGAAAGACGGCGCGGGAAGTGAAAGCCGAACCCTTAAGGGCCATCGGCATTTATAATGTGGTGACGGCGGTCCCGTTTCCTTTCCCCAAACGGCAAAAGAGCGATACCCCCGAGGCGGACAAGGCGGCCTATGTGCAAGCCCTTGAACACCACGATCAACAAACCGGGATGCTGTTGCTTCCCGAGGGACTGGCGCTCGCTGTGGCGCCTCCCGCGGGCATCCCTGTCCTGGACAAGGACGAGCGATCCACATTGGCCGCAAAAGCGGATATTGCCGAGGAAGTGGAACGGCGGAAAAACCCGGACAATTACGCCCATCTGTGGGGTAAATCCGCAAGAGAGGTAAAACAGGAAATTGCAGCCCTGGGAAAACCGCTGGCCCCCCAGTCTATCGAGGCCCTGGAGGGCCTCCTGGCAGGGGTGGAACCGGAGACATTGGATGAGCATCAATTTGTGGAAAAAGAGATGGAGGCGGATGCCAGGCTGTATCGCGATCCCAGATTCCGAGCAGGTCTGATCGCCACGCTTCAACAAACCATAGCAGATTACAGGGAGGCCCAATAGCATGAGACAGTATTTTGAAAATATGACCCCTATCGGAAAAGCACTCGATCCAAAAGAAAAAGAAGAGAAGCAGGAGAACGCACTGGAGATCTCAAAAGTGGATGAAGCGGTCGCCCGGGCCCTGGAGGAACGGAAGCAGACCGGCATCCCGGCGGAAAAACTCCACAAAAGGGGCCAGAACACGGCCTGGGAGCGGATCGATCTTGTGGTGGATACCGGCACCTTTCTGCCCTTAAACAGCCTTTATGATCCGGAATTCAACCAGGAAGGGAGCACCGGGGTGATCACCGGATTGGGCAAAATCTCCGGAAAATACGCCCTGGTCATCGCCTCCGACAACAAGGTCCTGGCCGGGGCCTGGATTCCAGGGCAGCGGGAGCATATATTCCGGGCCCAGGATATGGCAGAACGGCTCCATATTCCCCTGGTGTGGATTTTAAACTGCAGCGGCGTCAAATTGACTGAACAGGAAAAGGTGTATGCGGGAAGGCGGTCCGGAGGGCGGACCTTTTTCCGGCATGCGGAGTTGGCTGAAAAGGGAATTCCGGTGATCGTGGGCATGTTCGGCACCAACCCGGCCGGCGGCGGTTATCACGCCATCAGTCCGGCCATCATTTTCGCCCATGAAAAATCCAACATGGCCGTGGGCGGGGGCGGCATTGTGAGCGGCATGTCCCCCAAGGGGCATTTTGACCTGGAAGGGGCTGAGGCCCTGATCGAGGCCACCCGGCAGTTTAAGGAGGCCCCGCCCGGGGGGACCAAAATACACCATGACAAGACCGGATTCATGAGAGAGGTGTTTGATACGGAAGAAGGGGTGTTCGAAGCCATCAAAAAATGCATGGCCGGCATGCCCGTGTATGATCCCTCCACCTTCCGGGTGGCGGCCCCGGCAGAGCCGCTCTACTCACCGGAGGATCTCAATTATCTGGTGCCCTTCAATCAGAAACGGACCTACAGCATTGAACAGGTCTTGGCCAGGCTTTTTGACGGCAGCGAGCACATGGAATACAAGCCGGGCTATGGCCCTGAAGTCTACTGCGGCCTGGCCAAAATAGACGGCTTTCCGGTCGGGGTCATCGCCAACCGACAGGGGTTTTTGGGACAGAAGTATCCCCAATATGCAGAGGGAAAATACATGGGGATCGGCGGGAAACTCTATCGTGAAGGCCTGATCAAGATGAATGAACTGGTCATGTACTGCGGCCGGGACAAGCTACCCCTGATCTGGTTCCAGGACACCACGGGCATTGATGTGGGGGATATTGCGGAACAGGCCGAACTCTTGGGGCTGGGGCAATCGTTGATCTACTCCATTGAGAGTTCTCATGTCCCCATGATGTGTGTGGTGTTGAGAAAGGGGACCGCAGCGGCCCATTACATCATGGGCGGCCCCCAGGCCACTCGCAACAACGCCTTTACCCTGGGGGTGGGCACCACCGAAATCTATGTGATGCACGGTGAAACCGCAGCGGCAGCGGCCTTTGCCAGACGGTTGGTCAAGGAAAAGGATGCGGGCAATCCCCTGGACCCGGTCATCGACAAGATGAATGCCCTGGCCCAGCAGTATTATGACCAGTCCCGACCCGTATACTGTGCCAAGGCGGGATTGGTGGATGAAATTACCCGGATGGCCTCGCTCAGGGATTATTTTGTGGGGTTTGCCAGGTGCTGTTACCAGAACCCCACCCGTATCTGCCCCCACCACCAGATGCTGCTCCCCAGATCCATCCGGAGTTGACAAAGATGAACCGTTTCAGAGAAGGAGGAGGTGGCCATGAGTGAGCATGATATCTTCAAAGTCCATCCCAGGATGCCCAAAAAGGTAAGGTTGGGCGATATTACGGTTCGGGACGGGTTTCAGCATGAAGAGGAATGGATCCCCACCGAGGCCAAGATATATTATCTCCAGGAACTGGCCTTTGCCGGGGTCAGACGCATGGAGGTGACCAACCTGGGAAACCCCCGGATCATGCCCCAGTTCAAAGACGCTGAAGACGTGCTCAAGGGGGTACATGACGATATCTTCAAGAAGCGGTTGGCCAAAAGAGGTCTGGAACACAAAGATATTGAATGGACCGCTGTCACCATCCGGGAACCGTCCGTGGACCGGGCCATCCGGCTCAAGGAAAAAGGGTATGGTCCGGACCGGGTCCTGATGATGGTCTCCACAGACGAGGAACATCACTTTGCCAACAGCGGCACCACCCTTCCCGATTACTGGAAGGAGGCGGAACGCGCCATCAAAAAATGCAAGGACGCCGGCATCAAGATGTGCGGTACGGTCAGCACCATCTGGGGGAGTCCCATATCCGGGCCCACCCGGTTTGAAGACGCGGTGGAGTTTACCAAGCGGTGGCTCAGCATCGGGGCCGACGACATTGAACACGCAGATCATGACGGGTCTGCGCCGCCGGATCAGGTCTATCGCTACTTCTCCATGATCCTGGATGAACTGCCCAACCCGGATCTCCATATCGGCCATTTTCATGTGACCCGGGGCTGGGGCCTGGCCAATGTCCTGGCCGCCCTTCAGGCCGGGATCGACATCTTCGAGGGGACCATCGGCGGGATGGGGGGCCAGCCGGCCAATTTCCTGGGCAAGACCCCGGTGCCGGGGACCGGGTCCTACTATTACGTGGATCCCAATGTGGTGGGATTGGTCACCTTTGAGGACATGTGCGTCATGCTGGATGAGATGGGGATCGATCTGGACGGGATCAATGTGGACCGGATCCTGGAGATCGGCCGGTTAATGGAAAAGACCGCCGGCCGAAGACTGCGGTCGGAATCCATTTTGAACGGGAGGATTCCCAAAGAGCCTCGGGAATCCTTCAAGCGGCCCGGTCTGCCGAGAGTGAAGGAGAAACTGGGAGAAAAACCGGCCACCATCATCCCTGAAGGGTGGCCGGAAAAGGCCCAAGTCCCACCCGAGGTACTGGAAAAAAAATAGAACGATCGTAACAGTTTAGGCCTGTGGAATAGGGTTACGGCCATGAGGGGGTCTTTTTCAAAGTCCGTAAATTTCCGGATCCCTTCCTTTCACGGCAGTGGGGCTTCGACTTACCTTGCTGATAGCCCCAAAGGATATGGCTTGTCGAAGACGTCATCCTCTCTGCCTGGCAGTGCGTACTCTTGAATCTCGCTGGGGCGTTCCATGGTCACTCACATGGGTGTACGGACTTTGAAAAAGACCCCCTCATGGCCTTCATTCACGGGTCGTTTTTCAACATGCTAAGTTAATACGGAGGATCTATAACGCCGGGTTGGTTCGGGACGAGCTATGCCATAGGGGGGGAAAGGGCGATTCTGCTGTACAGGTCCCGCACCACCCGGTTGGCCAGAGAAACCACGCCCTGTACATCGATCCCGGTTTCAACCCCTGCCTCGCTGAAATGCCGAACCAGTTCCTCGGTGGGTTGGTTCCCGGGGGCCCCGGTGACACACCCTCCGGTGCCCCCCAGGGAGGCGTCGAAGCGCCGGATGCCCGCATCAAAAGCAACCCTGGAATTGGCCAGGGCCTGGTCTGCGGATAGGTGATGGGGATGGTATCCCATTCGCTCCCGGTCTTTTCCCTTTCTCAACTGTAAAATCGTATCCAAGATTCTAAAAGTCTCCCCCTGGTCTGCCACCCCCTGCAGGTCCGATAGGGTCACGGTCCGAGCCCCCAAATCAAACAACATATCCATAGAATGCCGAATATCCGTCAAGTCCGCTCGAATAACCGACCCGGTTTTGGAATCCAGGTATCCGAATGTGGCAGAGATGTAGGCCACCGCCCGGATCCGCCTTTGGGCTGCATCCTTTAAAATGCGCTTATACTCGGCCAGGGTGTCCGCAATGGAGCGTCCCAGATTGGCCCGATTGTGGGCCTCCACGGCAGAGAAGAATATCCCCAAGGTATGATTGTATCCATCCGGTCCCAGTCCCAGAGAACAAAAGGTCTCATATCCGGACAGGTTGGGCACCAGGGTGATGATATGGACGTCTTTCCGCCTGCCCAGGCTTTCGGCGATCTCTCTGAGGGCCGGTTCGTGCATGGCGGGCGCTATTTTGGGGTGGATGCAGGAGAGGACCTCCAGGTTCTGAAACCCCAGATCCATAAGCTCCGTCGCTATCTCGCCTCTAATCCGGGGCGTGAAAACATGCAGGGAACCGGCCGGTACATTCTGACCGAACTCCCGCAAAGTCACGTCGGTGATGGTGACGCGATCCCTTTCCATTCTCAACGTCTGAACCCAGGAACCTATTTTGACGCCTACAACGGGATATTGCTGTGCCGTCTCTCAGGGATGGACTCCCGTTTGTCTTTGAGCATCATCAGGGCATGGATTAATCTGGGCCGGGTCTTTTCCGGAAAGATGATATGATCCGTATACCCCAGTTCCGCGGCCTTAAAGGGACTGGCCACATTTTCCCGGTACGCCTCTACCAGCTTTTCTTTGGCAGCCACCGGATCATCG
>JAIPDZ010000150.1 GCA_021737425.1 Deltaproteobacteria bacterium | reverse complement strand
CCCAACAGTGCGGAGACGGAGCATCTGGCCCGATATGCATACCAGGAGGCGGGCGCGAGAAAGATCGCCGCGGTGGTCAGTCTGGTCAACAGGGCCTATACCGAAGGGTTTTTGGCGGATTTTACCCGGGTGTTCCAGGGTCTCGGAGGGAAGCTCATTTCCGTGGAGCCGTTTTCATCAGGCAGCCAGACCGACTTCGTGAAACTGGCCCAATCATTGCTTAAGCCGGACCCGGATGCGGTCCTGCTGGTGGCCGGTTCCTTAGATGCGGCCATGATCTGCCAGCATATCCGGATGAGCGGCACAAAGATTCCGATTTTTTCGTGCGGCTGGGCCATGACCGACGCCCTTATCGAACATGGCGGCGCGGCAGTGGAGGGGGTGGTGTTTTCCCAGCTCTTTGACCGAAAGAGCGGGGAGAAAAACTATCTCCTATTCACGCGCCGGTTTGAGGACCGCTTTGGGGAAGCCCCTGATTTTGCGGCCTGCCATGCGTATGAAGCGGCCCGGGTGATTCTCCAAGCCCTGTCGGTGAATCCCGACCCTGATGCACTGAAGGCCACCATACTGGGTCAAGGCACCTTCGACGGCCTGCAGGGCGATCTCAGGATAGATCCATACGGAGATCCCCGGCGCAGGCGTTACCTCATCAAAATTAAGGGGGGACAATTCCGGAGTCAAACGACCCCTGAATAGGGATTGCCGGTTTGGAGCGATGATGAACCCGTTAAAAAGGACCCTCAGCTTCAAAAATACCCTGATTCTCAATTTTGTGCTGGTGGGCCTGTTGCCGCTCATTGTGGTCACGGTGGTTACCCATTATGTCCTCACCGGACATCTGGAAAGGGAGATTACTCAGAAGAACTTCCTCCTGGCCAAATCCCTAAGCGGCGAAATCGGCGCCTTCCTCCATGAGCCCAAGGATATGCTCAGGCAGTTGGCGGCCATGCTGGGGCAGGATGCCCTGCGGAACAAGGAACTGTTCCAGGCCTCTCTGGAATCGGTGATTTCCAACTATCCCGTATTTGAGATGATCGAAGTGCTCGATCCGGGGGGACGCGTCATGGCGGTGGCCCCGTTTCGAAGGGACTATCTCGGGCTCGATATGTCGGGCAGGCGGTTTTTCAAGGCGACAGAGAAAAACAGGGATGTTTACTGGTCTTCCGCTTTTCTTTCGCAACATACGGGAGAGCCGGCCCTCACCATTTCTTTGCCCCTGCAACAGGGCATCCTGGTGGGAATTCTGAATCTTCGCGTCCTTGCGGGGTTTATCGACCGCCTGAAGCAGGGGGGCATGGAAATCGGCGTTCTGGACCAAACCGGAACCTATATTGCAAGCTCCACCCGGTCCAATGTCTATCAGCAGGTCAATATAAGGACCGAAGGGGAGGTTCATCGAGCCTTACAGGGAATCGAGGGGACGTACCGGCCCCGGCGCCGGGGCCGGGAGATGCTGGTCAGCGTGGCACTGGTCCCGGAAACCGGGTGGCCGGTGGTGGTCTCCGAGGGGATTGAAGAGGCGTTCGCACCCGTCTATCATGTACGAAGTGTCTTCTGGGGCGGTATGGGGCTGGCCGCAGTCCTGGCGTTTGGCATGGCGCTGGTGCGGGTGAAAAAGACATTGAAACCCCTCAATATGCTGATGCTGGATGCCAAAAAAGTCACGGAAGGGTCATACGACATCAAGCCCCAGCGTGGAAACTATCCGGAGTTCGAAGAACTGGCCGAGGATTTCCGGGTAATGGCCCGGGCCATCGACGCCAGGGAGCGATCCCTATGGGAAAGCGAGGCCAAATACCGCACTATCCTGGAAAATATGGAGGAAGGGTATTATGAGGTAGATCTTGCCGGCACCCTCAGGTTTTTTAATGAGGCATTCTGCCGAATCGCGGACCTGCCACGGGGCCAATTAAGGGGTGTGAACTTCACACAGTTCATGAACGAGGCCAATGCCAAGAAGGTCAGAGAGGAATTCAACCGGGTGTATAAGACAGGGACCCCTGCCCGACACATTGAATTGGAAACCATCCGGGTAGATGATACCATCCGGTATGTGGAGGTGTCTGCGTACTTGATCCGGGACGGGGAAGACCGGGCTGTGGGCTTCCGGGGCGTGATCCGGGATGTGAGCGAGCGTGAACAGGGCGAGGCGGAAAGAAAGAAACTGGAATTCCAGCTGCAGCAGGCCCAGAAGATGGAGGCCCTGGGGACGCTTGCCGGGGGTATTGCCCACGATTTCAACAACCTGCTCATGGGGATTCAGGGACGGACCTCTCTCATGGCCATGGACAAAGAGGCCTCTCACCCGGATCAGGAACATCTCAAAGGGATTGAGGCGTATGTAAAGAATGCGGCGGCCCTGACCCAGCAGTTGCTGGGATTTGCCAGGGGGGGAAAGTATGAGGTGAAACCCACCGATATCAATGCCCTGATCCGGACCAACACGGCCATGTTCGGCAGGACCAAAAAGGAGATCGCCATCCATTTGAAACTCCAGGAAGGAGTATGGCCCGTGGAGGTGGACCGGGGGCAGATCGATCAGGTCCTCATGAACCTGTACATCAATGCCTGGCAGGCCATGCCCGGGGGCGGTGCGTTGTATATTGAGACGGAAAACGTCATTCTAACGGAAAAGGATGTCAGTGCGTTTTCCATTGCGCCGGGGAAATATGTGTGGGTGGCGGTTACAGATACGGGGATCGGCATGGACCGGGGGACCCTGGAAAAGATCTTTGATCCCTTTTTCACCACAAAAGAGACGGGCCGGGGCTCGGGTTTGGGCCTGGCCTCTGCCTACGGGATCATTCAAAATCATGGGGGCATGATTACGGTCTACAGTGAACAGGGCGAAGGGACCACCTTCAAGATATGCCTGCCTGCCTGCGAATCTGAAGTGGCGCACGACCAACCCGAGCATGCGGCAGTTCATCCCGGCTCTGAGACCATCCTTCTGGTGGATGACGAACCCATGATCCTCGACATCGGTGAGAAGTTGCTGGAGAGGCTGGGGTACCGGGTGGTGACGGCCCAAAGCGGTGAGGAGGCCCTGAAAATATATGCAAAAAACAAAGACCATATCCATCTCATCATCCTGGACATGATCATGCCGGGTATGTCGGGCGGGGAGACATTCGACAGGCTGAAAGCGGTCAACCCGCATGTGAAGACCATGCTGTCCAGCGGTTACAGCATCAATGGACAGGCTACGGAGATATTGAACCGGGGATGCGGTGGGTTTATCCAGAAACCGTTCAGTATGGAGGCATTGTCTCTGAAACTGCGGGAGATCCTGGATGGAGTATAATTCATGCAATGAAAAAGCTTCCCGGTTGAGAGGTCCAAGGTTTGGTGGTCTCGCAAAAAGTCAAAAAACGCCTCTTCCCGTCATTCCGGAGAAAGCCGGAATCCAGTATATTCAATCACTTAAAAAACCTCTGGACCCCGTTTTTCAACGGGGTGACGACTTTTTACGAATGCATCAAGGTTTGAGAGGTTCGCCCTTTTCCATGGGGTGAGCGATTCCCCTGAAATCCGGTCTCCCGGCCGGCATCAGGCCCCGTCCAAAAACCGGATAAGCTCTCCTTCAACCGCCTTGGCCTTTTTGTAACCCATGTCAATGGTCTGGTTGATCTTTTTTCTATCGCGGGTGATGAAAGGTGCCGGGGGCATCCGGTCCGGGGCGAGAATAAAGGCTCGGGGGGGGTGGGACGCGGCAAGATGTTCCAGGAAAGCGATCTGCTCGTTATAAGCCTGGGCCGCTTCCCAGAGTTTTTCCAGCATCCAGTCATGGGTTCGGAAATACCGCCAGAAAAGGCTTCTTTCCAAAAATGTGGGAAACTCCATCTCACAATCCAAGGGTTTGGTCAGGACGGCCACCACCCTGTCCAGGCCCTGTTCAAAGAGGGCTTTTACCGGGAGGGGGGCCACCGTGCCACCGTCCAAATATTCGCATCCATCAATACGCACGGTACCGGGATAGCACCCGGGGACGGCCAGGCAGGCCTTGAAGCTGTGGTAAATGTCATATGCGCCCGGATGCAGAAAATGCACTTTCCCGTCCGGGACTTTGGTCAGGGTGAAGTGGCAGATCATTGAGCCGGTTAGAACCGCCGGCAGATTCAACGGATATTTTTCCTTGAACACGGTGTAGACCAGATAGTCAATGTCCAGGATCGGCCGTTTGGTGGACAGTGTTAGAGAGGCTGCGGGTATATTCCGATAACAGACCAGCTTGGGGGTGTTGAGTTCGTTCCGCCATACTGCTTCTATCTCCGCCCGTTGTCCCGCGGCAAAATAGGCGAGGGTAGGGACGCTCGCGGACACGGCCATGGCGGCATCAAACCGGATCGTTTGTTTTTCCATCAAGGCCATCAGGACCCCGGCCGCGAATCCCGCCCGCATACCGCCGCCTTCCAGAATCAGCCCCACCATGATCATCACCTGGTTTCAGGGAAACGGTTTTACTCCAGTCCGGCGATTGGTATAATTATAAGGATTCCTCCGTTCATTTACAAGTGATTTCAGATGCCCGCAACCTCATGGCCCGGGGTTGGGGGGATCAGGAAGGCCTGTATCCCGGAAACCGAAAGGCCTCTCCGGCCGGGAAATCCCCCCATGACCGAAAACCGGTGAAAATGCTAAGGGCTCATTGCCCGCTGCTTGTCGGAGCGAAGCGTGGATCCCGACCTGTCGGGGTTACAGGGTTCTTCAATCAGAACTCATCCAGCGAATCCTGTTCCGGAGGGTAACGCCTATTTGAGGGTGTTCTCCCGGCCCGGTCTTTCCCTCCGGTCGGAGAGGGCAGGGCCTTCCGGGCGTCCGGAGCCGGGGTGGCGGTCGTCTCTTGGGTATGATTCTGACCCCTCTGGTGGGTCGTGGTCTGCCCGACCAACCGGGCCAGCGCCGCCACGATCGCCTTCACCTCCTCTGCCTGTGCATTCATTTGCTCAGAGGCGGATGCGGATTCCTCCGCATTGGCCGCATTTTGTTGGGTCACCTTGTCCATCTCGGATACGGCCCGATTGATTTGTTCAATCCCCTCTGCCTGCTCTTTGGACGCTGACGCGATTTCCTGTACCAGGGTGGCTACCTTTCTGGCGATCTCACCATTTTTATCCAGGACCTCGTCCACTGCCTGGTTATGCTCCGCAGCCGCTTTGATCTGGGAATCGGAATGTTTGATCAGGTCCCCGGTATTTTTTGCCGCTTCACCGGCCCTGAGGGCCAGGTTTCTCACCTCGTCCGCCACCACGGCAAATCCCGCCCCCGCCTCTCCGGCACGGGCGGCCTCCACGGCCGCGTTCAAGGCCAGCAGGTTGGTCTGAAAGGCGATTTCATCGATGGTTTTGATGATCTTGCCCATCTCCTCGCTGGATGAAACCGTTTTCTCCATGGCGTCCCGCATCTGTTGCATCCTCTTGCCCACCTCCTCAAAATTGGCTGCCGCATCCTCTTGCATCATCTGATTGGCACTTTGGGCATTGTCTGCATTCTGTTTGGTCATGGCGGCCATTTCTTCTAAGGAAGAGGAGGTTTCTTCAATGGAGGCCGCCTGCTCTGACGAGCCTTCTGCCAGGGACTGGCTTGCCGCAGAGACCTCTCCGGCGGCAGAACTCACCTGTTGGGAACTCTCCATGAGACCATCCACGGATCTGTGGAGGGCACGGTTCGTAGACCTGGAGATAAAAAAGCCCAGCAGAATCAGGCCCACAATGCTGCCGATACCCACAATGAGGCTCAACATGTTGCCGCGCTGATTGCTCTTCTCCATATGCTTTTTGGTCAAATCGACGATATTGAAGGCCTTTTCCTGTATGGCCGCGGCGTTCTTTTGGAGTTCGGCCATGAGATTCTGATTCTGTTTCCACCCTGAAAGGACCGAGGCCTCCATTTGATCGATATCCACCAGATAGTCCTTCACCTTTTGCCACCCTTGCGTATAGGTGTCTGTTCCTGTGGCCTTGATCATGGTGTCCAGGTTATTTACGGCCAGTTCCCGCTTCTTTTCCACCACTTCCTTGGTCTTATTATGGGCGTCCATATCGGCAAAGAGCAGGAGGTTGACGATGTTTAATATCCTCTCGGTGCCGTAGTTCAAAAACCCCTTGATCTCTCTGCGTGCGCCGATCTGGGTGGTATCCAGAGACTCCCCTTCCATCATGAGTTCGGTCTCTTTCTGATCAATGGAAGCGATGATCTCATCCAGAATAGAATTCATCTCCTCAAGTTTGGATTTGAGTTCATTGCGGTTTTGGTCCATGACACCCACCGTCTTTACCATGGTGTTGAAGAGATCGGCTTGCTTCTTCTCCAGGGTTTTGATCTCCTGGGCCAGCGTGCTTATCTTGTCATCCGTTGCCGTGGATAGAATTTTGGATACTGTGGTTGAAAAGGCCTGCCTGGCCTCCTGGTAATTGCTTAGAAGTGCTTTTTTATGGGAATTGATGAAAGCTTCCTGTGTCTTCATGATCCTCAGGATATTTGTGCTCAAGGCCTGGCCCGCTCTCCCCACCCCGACATCCTTATCTTTTGAGGATTCGATATACCTATTCATAACGCCGAGCACGCACATCCCCACAATTCCAAGAACGATAAGGAGTATGATGCGGGCACGCACGCTGGAAAATTTTAGTGATTCAAGCTTCAACATAAGGCCCTCCCAAAGATAGGCGTGCCCCTGGTCGCATCAGGAGCCAAAAGCACGCCTAACAAAGTTACATGTCCTGGTTCTATTCGTAAATGCCTGCCAGCATGGCCACATCCTCACCAGGCACCTTGTACACGTAAGCCACCTTGGGTGAGGGTTTCTTTTCTCCGGGTTTGGGCCACATGTAGCTTACCCAGCCCTCGCCTTTGTTCTTGGCCACGTTGATGAATTCCGCGAAAAACAACTTTCCGTTGGCATCCTTGGCGGCCATGAGGTTCTTTCCGATGAGTTTGGGTTTGATGGGGTGGGCGATGTTGCAGGTCTTGTTCAGGTCCAGACAGAATACATAGGTATCCTTCCAGACAAACGGACCGTTTTTGTCATTGACGGTCTCAAGGGTGGCCTCCAGTCCCTTTTCCTCTACCATGGCCGCCGCTTTCTTGCACTTGGCCACGCACTCGTCTTTGGTGGCCTTGTCAGCCGCCATTGCAAAACCGGTTACACCACAGATAAAAAACAAGACCATAATCGCAGATACACATCTTTTCATAATAATTTCATCCTCCCTGAATTGTTTTTGACGGGTTGTCTTTGGGCTTCTTCTCTACCGTCCCGGGGGTTCAGGCCTCCACACGTGCAGGCGCCTCCCGGGTTTGCGCAATTGGTGGTCACCTCCTTTCCTCACGGTACTTCAGGCAATCACGGTGCTGTTGGCTGTGCAATCTTCTTTGGGATCAGCCACTCAGGGGCTTGCCTATCATATGCCTCAAACTGCCGAAGGGTGTCTTGGACCCTATCGGTATGAAGTTGGGTACCTGATCTATTGCAACTTATATGCCGGAAAGCGAGAGGCCTCGCCATGAGTAGAATACCCACCGTGAACCATCCTAATTCATTGCCGTTTTGACGAGATTTTAAGAGAACCCGTCAATAAAATGGCATGGCCGTCCTTCTGGCCGGGAAATGATCCCAGGTCATTTCCACGGAGGGCCTAAGATACAGCAGTTCCCGGCCCCGCTTCCCATCCAGGCATGATTCTTGCTGAAGCATGAGTGCAATGCACCGGCCGGGCATCCAAAGGTGAACGGCCAAAAATATAGGTCCTGCTGGATGGGGATAACGGCCCTGGGTAGCAGGGGTTTAAACACGCCTATCCGCAAAAGGGCCATGATCAACGGTATGGAAATTGAGCAGCAGGGAGCGGGGTCACGTCCTACTGACGGACTCTTCCGCTCTCAATCAATCGCAAACAAAACAGTCAGAAGGGAGCCGATCGCAAATGATTACGCTATTTAAAAACCTAAAACTGAAATACAAGGTGCTTTTTCCGAATGTTCTGTACCTGGTGTTGCTGGGTGCTGTGCTCTTCTTCTTTTTGAGTTCCAGTGCCATGATTCAAGAACTGACTGAGGATCAGGAGGCCTCAAACCGCTTATCCGAGGATATCCGACAGACCGCACTGAATGTAAAAGAATATATTAACCGGGACATGGAGTATTCCCAACTGGAAAAGGCGTACGATACCCTCCTTTCCAAGACCCAGGGTGTGGGGCTTTCTGTTGATTTTCAAGAAATCTGGAAAGAGGTGGAACAGATGCAGGACCTCAGACAAGCCAATACAGGGATTGAAAAGGAGGTCATGGAACTGACAGCGGTTTCCATCCAAAATTCGGACGGCTTTGTAAAGCAGGTGGTTCAGAAACTGGCAGACGAAGAAAAGAGATCCGAGGTTTCTAAACTGGAGCGGCTGGTGATCCTTGGGGCCAATATCAATACCGCCGCCAATTATCAGATCCAAGTGCTTTTTGGTCGACTCAAGGAGAATTTGAGGGTCAAAGACGAGCTATTGAAGTTTCTGGATACACTGCTGAAAAACGTGGAAAAAGACGTGAAACGACTCTCAGGCACCCCTTTTGCCGAGATGGCTGTGGCGGCGCGAGAGGCCAATCTCAAAATTAAGGATTTGACCTTGAAGTATATCCAAAATGTGGAAAGGGCCCAGGCCCTGGAAACCTCGATTCTGGCGGGGATTGAAGCAGGCATTGAGGAAGTCAAGGCCAAGGCACTGGAAGGGGCTTCATATTTTTCCGGCAAGGTGAAGCGCTATTTCGAGATGATCCTCGCCATCGTGCTGGTGGCGTCCATCCTGGGCATTGTCATCAGCATATTTACAGCCAGATCCCTGACCCGGGTGCTCGCCAGAACCACCACGGGATTATCCGAGGCCTCGGATCAGGTGGCGTCTGCCTCCAATCAGGTGGCTGGATCCAGCCAATCCCTGGCCGAAGGGGCCTCCGAGCAGGCGGCCTCCATAGAGGAAACCTCCTCTTCTCTTGAAGAGATGGCCTCCATGACCCGGCAGAATGCGGACAACGCCGGCCAGGCCAACCAGCTTATGGATGAGGCGAAGTCGGTGGTGGGGAGTGCCAATGCCTCCATGGCGGAACTGACCCGGTCCATGGGTGAGATATCCAAGGCCAGTGAGGAGACCTCCAAGATTATCAAGACCATTGACGAGATCGCCTTTCAGACCAACCTCCTGGCCCTGAACGCTGCGGTGGAGGCGGCCCGTGCCGGGGAGGCGGGGGCCGGGTTTGCCGTGGTGGCGGATGAGGTCCGAAACCTGGCCTTACGGGCGGCAGACGCCGCCAAGAATACGGCGGAGTTGATCGAGGATACCGGGAAAAAGGTGGGCGAGGGGTCCGGGATCGTGGATCGGACCAATGAGGCGTTCTCACAGGTGGCTGAAAGCGCTGCCAAGGTGGCTGAACTGGTCTCGGAGATCGCAGCGGCCTCCCATGAGCAGGCCCAGGGAATCGACCAGGTGAACACCGCGGTGGCCGATATGGACAAGGTGACCCAGCAGAACGCCGCCGGTGCAGAGGAATCGGCGAGCGCTGCCGAAGAACTCACGGCCCAGGCCGAGCAAATGAAGACCTTTGTGAACGAGTTGGTATCGCTGGTGGGCAGTCAAGAGACCAAGCGCAATGAAGGGTCCCATGCACAGATCCGGGCCCGGAAGGATGCCGGTGAACGGGACCGCGGGAATCGGCGGCAGCAGGCCCGCCCCACGCTGATCGCTCCCGAAAACCGGGAAAAGCGGAGGTCGTCTTCAGGACAGCAAGACCCCAAAGCGATTATCCCCATGGATGATACGGATCTTGACGAGTTCTGATTCGGGGGTGATTTTTCCGTAACCTTACATGAGCCGGGGGCGGAGACCGTTACGTTTGAAAGGGTCTTCGCCCCTGTTCCCCCAGCCTGGCCCTCCCGGCCATCAGGGGCTTGAGCCCCTGATGAACAAACCGTTTTGCCGGAGAAAATTTCCCTCCCCGGTTGACAATCCACCCACCATGACCCAATATCTACAATACGCCCATGGAACCGGAACCATGAAGGGAAATCTCACCCTGGTGAGATTCCACAGGGGTCCTTTACACATTACGGTTTGGGTGAAAACATATTTACGGCAAAAGGAGAGAATCCTGGTGTGTGTACCCATATAGGTGGAATCGCTTTACCCCCGAAAATACGAGAGGTGGATCCCCACGACGCAAAACATGATCCCAATCTATTTCAGAGTCCGTTCTGGGCCCGCTTCAGGCAGGCCCGCGGGTACCCGAC
>JAIPDZ010000149.1 GCA_021737425.1 Deltaproteobacteria bacterium | reverse complement strand
GCCTCCAGCCTCACCCGCTGGCCGGACGCGGCCCGGGAGGCGGCCCAGTAGGCCAGCACCCGGCCGGCCTGGATCTCAGTGGCCATATCCGCCAAAATCTGCTGGATCATCTGAAAGGTGATGATGGGCGCGCCGAACTGAGACCGTTCAGAGGCGTATTTGAAGGCCAGATCAAAGGCCCCCTGGGCCACGCCGATGGGGGCGATGGACCATAAAATGCGCTCCCGGTCCAGTCCGCTCATGAGGACGTTCAGGCCCTGGTTCTCCCCGCCGAGCAGGTTCTGGGCCGGCACCTCACAATTCTCAAAGATCAATTCCCCGGTGGGAGAGCCCCTGACCCCCATCTTCTGGAGGGTCTTTCCCCTGGAAAAACCGGGGGCATCCTTCTCCACAATAAAGGCGGATATGCCCTTGGGACCGGCCTGGGGATCGGTCTTTGCATAGACCACCATGACGTCTGCCAGGGGACCGTTGGTGATGAACATCTTGGTGCCGTTCAACAGGTAGATGTCCCCATGCCGGATGGCCCGGGTCCGCAGGGAGAGGGCATCGGACCCGGCCTCAGGCTCGGTAATGGCCAGGGCCCCGACTTTCTCCCCCCGGATGAGAGGGGGCAGATATTTCTTCCGCTGAAGATCATTGCCGTTTCGGTAAATATTCTCGGCGCACAGGATGGCATGGGCCCCATAGGTATTGCCGGTGGAAACGCACCCGCGCATCAACTCTTCCATTACCAGGACGCATGAGAAAAATCCGGCGTCGCTTCCGCCGTACGCCTCGGGGACGGATATGCCGAAAAGGCCCATGTCGGCCATGGCCCGGAAATTCTCTTCCGGGAACCGCTCCTGCGCATCGAGCTCCGGGGCCAGGGGGATCACGTCCTGGTTCACGAACCGGGCCACCGTCTCCTTGAGCATCCGCTCTTCATCGGTCATTTCAAAATCCATGATCAGACTCCATTTCACGCCTCATCCGCGTCCGCTTCCTCCGGAACAAAGTCCTGGATGAACCCGGTATGGAAATCCCCTTGAAGAAATCGCGGATCTTCCATCACCCGTAGATACAGAGGAATGGTGGTCTTGATGGGTTCAATGATAAATTCCCTGAGGGCCCGCTTCATGATCTCCACGGCGCCTTCCCGGGTCAGGTCATAGGCCACCAGCTTGGCCAGCAGAGAGTCATAGAAAATGGGGAGTTCATAGCCCTGGTAGAGGTGGGTATCCAACCTCACCCCGAATCCCCCGGGCGGCCGATACCGGGCAACGGTCCCGGGACAGGGCGCAAAGTTGCGATCCGGGTCCTCTGCATTGATCCGGCACTCCATAGCCCATCCCCGGAGATGAAGGTCGTCAAACCCATACCCCAGGGGCTCTCCCGAAGCGAGCCGGATCTGCTCCTTGACCAGGTCGATCCCCGTGGTCAGCTCGGTCACCGGATGCTCCACCTGGATACGGGCATTGATTTCCATGAAATAATAATGGCCGTCCGGGTCCACCAGAAACTCCACCGTGCCGGCGTTCACATAATGGGCCGCCTCTGCCACGGCCACGGCGGCGTCTCCCATTTCCCTCCGGAGTTGCGGCGTGACCAGGGGCGACGGGCTCTCTTCAATCAATTTCTGGAACCGCCGCTGTATGGTGCACTCCCGCTCGCCCAGGTGGGTGACATGGCCCTGGGTATCTGAGAGCACCTGAAACTCAATGTGGCGCGGTTGAGGGATGAATTTTTCGATGTATAGGGCATCCCGGCCAAATGAGGCCCCGGACTCCATACGGGCGATGGGAAATTCCTCCAACAGGGTGGCCTCATCTTCACACATGCGGATTCCCCGGCCCCCACCGCCGGCAGCGGACTTGATCATCACCGGATATCCCATCTCCCCGCACATTGCCACCGCGTCTTGCACCGTGGCCACGGGCCCTGGACTGCTGGGGATCACCGGCACCCCTGCGGACACGGCAGTGGTCTTGGCGGCCAGTTTATCGCCGGCCAGTTTCAGGTTCCCGGGCGTGGGCCCGATAAAGGCCAGACCCTCGGCCTCACACCGGGCCGCGAAATCCGCCCGCTCCGCCAGATAGCCGTATCCCGGATGTATGGCGTCCGCACCCGTCTCTTTTGCGGCCTTCAGGATATTCTCCAGGTTCAAATAGCTCTTTTGACTGGGCGGCGGGCCGATGCCCACCCGTTCATGGGCCAGGGACAGGTGCAGTGAATCCTGGTCCGCCTCGGAGCACACGGCCACCGTGAGGACCCCCATCTCCCTGCAGGAGCGGATGATCCGAAGGGCGATCTCCCCCCGGTTGGCTATGAGTATTTTCCTGAACATGTCTCCACCTGAATACCATCTTTTGGAGCGGGCCGTTCCACCCAGCCCCTCACGCCTTGGGCCTGGGCCCCATGCCCGGATATGTCATGCCTTTTCAATGACAAACATGAGGTCATTGTCCTTCAGGGCCGCCTCGTTTTGGGCTGCGATCTCCATAATCTTTCCCGCCACCGGCGATTTGACGCTCTGGAAGACCTTCATGGTCTCCAAAAGGGCCAGGACCTGTTTTTTCCGGACCGGGTCTCCCACTTCCACATAGGTCTCCTGGTCCGGACCGGGCCGCCGGTAGAACACCCCGGACATGGGCGCCCGGACCTCCACGCGTTTGGAGGGGTTTTGTGCACCACTCATGTTTGGACTCCCTTCGTTCTATGCCCTGCGGGCCGTGGCCCGGCCATCACGTGGGGCCGGTTCCCCGCAACTTGGCCCTGGCGGGCACTGTATCTTTCTTGTTCCGGGTCAGCTCAAGGGCCTCGATGATCCGTTTTCGGGTCTCTTTGGGGGGGATGATCTCGTCCACCACCTGGGCGGTCCAGCTTTGAGCCGCCTCAAAGACATCCACGGCCTCCCTGGCCCGGTCCAGGTATCCGGGGTAGGCATCCTCATCCATGGGGCAGACAAAGGCCTCCCGGTAGTCCAGGGTGGAGGCCTCCACACTGAACCTGGCCAGGGGCCAGGCATAGGCCAGGTCCACGCCCATATCCTTGACGCCCCCCAACAGGATGCCCCCCGCATCTGCATGGGCCTGCCGCAGCACCACGCTGATCTTGGGGATGGTGGCCGTGGCATACAGGTCCAGGATCTTTCCCAGGTGCCGGATCAGCCCCAGGGCCTCCTGGGATTCACCCGGCACCCGGGCCGGGGTATCCACCAGGGTCACCAGGGGGATGGCGTAGGCATCCAGCACCTGCAGGAACCGGTAGTATTTGTCGCAGGCATTGATTTCCACCACGCTCCCGGGGGCCTCGGGGTTGCAGGCCACCACCCCGGTGACGTGCCCGTTGAAATGGCAGAAACAGGTAATGATCTGCCTGGCGTATTCATCCTTGATTTCGTAATACGCGCCGTCATCCACCAGGGCCTGTATCACCCGGTGCATATCATAGACCTGGTCGTAGGCATCAGGAACCACGGCGGACAATCCGTCCACCTCCCGGTGAGGGCTGTCCGAGGTCTTGCGAATGGGCGGCCTCTCTCTCCAGTTGGCCGGGAGGTACCGCATCAGGTCCCGGGTCTTTTGAATGGTCTGAGCATCGTTTTCACCCACCACATCACAGGTGCCGCTGTAGATCATGTGGTAGTCTGCTCCTCCCACATCATCGCCGATCTTCTCCGAGGTGGCCGCCTGGGTCATGCGGGGACCGCCCAGCCACAGATGGGCCGTCCCCCGGCTCATGAGCAGGAAATCGCACAGGGTGGGACAGTAGGCCTGGCCTGCAATACAGGGGCCCAAGAGGACATTGATCTGGGGGATCATGCCTGAGAATCTGGACTCCAGGGCAAACCACCAGTCAATCCCGGCCATGGGCACATCCCGGTATCCGAGCCGCCCGCCCGAGGAGTCCAGGAGCCATATCATGGGGATCCCCCAGGCCGCCGCCATCTCCATCACCTTGACAAACTTGAGCCCGTGCTGGGTCCCGATGGAACCGCCCAGGACCGTGAAATCACTGGCATAGACCGCCACCTGTCTCCCTTCAATCCGCCCGGTCCCCACCACTGCCCCGTCACACGGGGCATCGGATTCCCTCCCGTCTATTCTGGACCCGGTGGTGTTTACGCTCGACCCCAGTTCAGAGAATGTTTCCGGGTCCAAAAGGGAGGCGATCCGCTCCCGGGCCGTCATTTTGCCCCGCTCGTGCTGCCTTTCCATATGCTCGGTTCCGCCCCCTGAGCGGTTCTTTTCATGGATCCCGGTCAACCGCCGGATGGCATCATCCCTTCGTTCCCCCATGGGGCTCCCCTCCTCCTTGGTCAGGCCGGTGCAATGGAACGCCTTTTTTCCGGCAAAGGTTCATGCTTGTGTCGGACCGCTTCCAGGGCCTTGATGATCCTGGGGCGGGTATCCCTGGGATGGATCACCTCATGGGCCGTGTAATAGGAGGTCCATATTTTGGCCAGATTCATGACTGAAAACTGCTCCTTGAGGATGCCCAAAAACCGGTTGAAGACCTGGTCGTAGTCCCCTTGAGCTTTGGCCTTGGCCAGCTCCTTGTGAAACACGGCATGGACCACGGTCTCGGGACCCGTGGGCGCGAATTCGGCCGTGGGCCAGGTATACACCAGGTCCGGAAACATCTTGGAGCACCCCAATACGATATTGGCCCCGCCGTAGGAGCGTCTCAGCACCATGGTGATTTTGGGACAGGTCAGGTGGGCATAGGAGTGGAGCAGCTTGGCGCCGTGCCGGATCACGCCCATCCGCTCCCATCGGTCGCCCGGGGGGAAGGCCGTGGTATCCACCAGGGTGACCAGGGGGATATGGAATGCATCCAAAAACCGCATAAACCGGTCATACTTGTCTGATGCGTCAGGCTCCAGGATGCCGCTCAATTCATCCGGGTTGTTGGCCACCAGACCGACCGCATGGCCGCCGAATCGACAAAACCCGGTCACCAGGTGGGAGGCATAGTCTGCCTTCAGTTCAAAGAACGTCCCCTGATCCACGATCAATTCAATCACCTGGTGGATATCGTAGGTGAACTTGGGATCATCGGGCATCACCTCCAAAAGGGCGTCCTCCCGCCGCTCGGGATCGTCCCCGGTCTCCTGAAAAGGGGGGGGCGCCCAGCAACTGTGCGGCAGGAATCCCAGCAGGGCCTTTGCGCTCTCAAGGGCCGCTTCATCGTCCCGGGCAATGAGGTCGCACTGCCCGCTCTTTTCCATATGAAACTCAGCCGTGCCCGCGTCATCCGATTCCCTGGGGCCCCCGTACCACATGAACGCCGCATCTTCCCGCATGATCAGGAAATCGGAGAGGACGGCAATGGCGGCCATGAGCCCGGTACACGGCCCCAGCACCAGGGAGATCCTGGGGATGACTCCGGAATAGCGGGAATAGTTCCGGATCAGGCGGCCCAGCCCGCTGAGGCCACAGTCTCCCTCCTTGATCCCCACCCTCAGCCCCGCCGAGTCGAACATGGAGATCAGGGGCATCCGCTTCTGGCCGGCCAGTTCCACCAGGTCCGCCAGTTTCCAGGCCGCCTGGCTGCCGAGGGACCCGGACATGACCGAAAAATCCATGGCGCACAGGGCCGCTGTCCGGGTGTGGATTTTTCCCAAGCCCATGACCACGCCGTCCGATGGACACGGCCGGGGAATGCTGTCCAAAGGGGGACGGGAATCGGTGACCAGGGACCCTATTTCCTCAAAGGATCCCGGGTCCACCAGGCGGGTGATGCGCTCCCGGGCCGTGAGTTTCCCAAGTCCCTGCTGGATCCTGAGACGGTGCTCCCCCCCGCCGTCAAGGTTTTCACGCCGCACCCGGTCCAGACGCTTCAGGTAGCCGTCCATCCATTTTCCCATACTCGCAACCCCTCCTGTCCCGATCCCGGCCGGCCGCCGCTCACCAACCCAATCAGACGAACCGGCGGTCGCGGGAAACCGCCCTGTGGCCTCTCACGCCGTCAAGGCCCGAAGGAATCCCTCCTGCACGGCCTCGGTGATTTTGCCGGGATGTTTGGCATCCCCGATTTCAATCCATTCCACCCCCAGCTCCTGAATGGCGTCCGAGAGGTCCCGCACCGAAGAGACCCCGGCGGCCATCACCACGGTATCCGCCGGAAGGGTCTCCTGGCCGTTGCCCGTGTCCACCAGCACCGCGTCCGGCCTGATTTCAAGGAGCCGGGTGTCGGGCCGCAGGCTTACGTTCAGAAGTCTCAGTGACTTCATCAGGGACCAGCGCGCGGTCCTGCCCACGTTGTGGGCGAGCCTGGGCAGCATGTCGATCACCGTGACCCGCCTCCCCGAGGCCCTGAGAAGGGAGGTGGCGTAATCGAGGTCCTCGGCCCGGTGCAGCATCAGGAAGGTGAAGGTGTGGGGATCGGGCACATCCATGGCAGCGATAAAATGGGCCGTCTCGCACCCGGTGGCATTCCCGCCCACCACCACCACATCCCGGCCCATATGCCAGGCCTTTTCCGACAGCACCTCCCAGGCATCTGCCACATGGGGCAGATCAGCGCCCGGCACGTCAGGGGAGACGGGCCTGGCGCCCGTGGCCACCACCAGCATGTCCGGACGCTCCCGGGAGACCCTTTCCGGAGTGAGGGGGGTATTGAGGACCACCTTGACCCCCAGCAACGCCATGCGGCTTTGCATGCTTAAAATGAGCTTCCTCAGTTCCCCTTTGCCCGGGGGCGCGGCAGCCAGGTTGACCTGGCCGCCCAGACGCCCCGCTTGTTCAAACAGGGTGACAAAGTGGCCCCTCTGGGCTGCGGTGATGGCGAACTGCATGCCTGCGGGGCCGCCGCCCGCCACCAGGATCTGTTTGGGGTGTGGGGTCTTCTCCACCGGATAACGGTCCTCGTTTCCGGCCCTGGGATTCAGGATGCACGTCACCGGGGTCCCGGAGAAGACCGCGTCAAAGCAGCCCTGATTGCAGGCCACACAGGGAACGATCTCCTCAAGCCTGCCCTGTTGCACCTTGCGGGGGAGATCCGGGTCTGCAATGAGCGGTCTGCCCCAGCAGATCATGTCGCACGACCCGGATCTGAGGGCCCGTTCCGCCACCTGCGGGTCTCCCAGCCGGTTGGAGGCAAACACCGGAATATTCACCGCCTCCTTGATCCCCCGGGCCAGGTACACGAAAGCACCGGCCGGCACATTGGCGGTCAGTTGCGGCACACGGGTCTCGTGCCATCCGCCGGTCACGTTCACCGCATCCGCTCCGGCCTGTTCTGCTGCCCGGGCGAAAAGGGCCGACTCCCGATTGGTATGCCCTCCCTCCATGAAGTCATTTCCCGCCACCCGAATGCCCAGGGCGGTGTCTGCGCCGACTGCCTCCCTCACCCGGCCGATGACCTCCAGCCCGAACCGCATCCGGTTTTCCAGGCTCCCGCCGTATGCGTCGGTGCGTTGATTGGTCACCGGGGACAGGAACTGACTGATGAGATAGCCGGTACAGGCCAGGACCTCCACAAAATCAAAACCAGCGGCCACGGCCCGGCCTGCTGCCAGGGAATAGGCCTCCTGGACTTCCGCGATATTTTCCGGTGTCATCTCCCTGGGGGTCTCCCGGGTCAGCTTGCTGGCAATGGCCGAGGGGGCCATGGGGGTCATGCCGGAGAGGAAAGAGAAGGCATACCGGCCCATGTGCAGGAGCTGGATCGCGACCTTCACATCCGTCTCCCGGTGCAATTCATGGATGAAGTCCTTCAGGGGTTCGATGAATGCGTCCTCATGGAGCCCGGGCATGAAGGGGACACTCCCCACCCGGTCGATGGAGAACGGCCCTATGGTCATGAGCCCCACCCCGCCCCGGGCACGTTCCCGGTAAAAGGCTTTCAAGCGGTCATTAAAAGCGTAGTCGGTGCTGTAGAGCAACCCCATGGAGGGCATGACGATTCGGTTTTTGATCTCCAACTGGTTGATCCGGATGGGTTCAAAGAGTCTGACAAATTCCATTTTGGCTCCTTTTTTGAAGGGGCATTGCTTCAGGGCCGATTGCGTCCCAACCGCCGAAACGGGATGAGGGTTCGGTGTTCAGGTCTCAGTAGCCACCTCTGTTCGGCACCCAGGCTCGGAAACCTCCATTTATAATGCCTCTAATGGGGGTAACCCCGCTTTCATCAGGGATGCCCCTATAAGAGCTAATTTTCGTATTTGCCCACAATGGCGATGCTGCACACATTCATAAACGGGACCCCGCCCAGGTTGTGGGTCAGTCCGAAACGAGGGTCCCCAATCTGACGTTCCCCGGCCCTGCCGTGGAACTGCAGATACATCTCGTAGAGCATCCTCAGCCCTGAGGCCCCGATGGGATGGCCGAAGCACTTGAGCCCGCCGTCCACCTGGCAGGGGATCCCCCCGCCCTCCCGGTCGTAGAACCCGTCCATCACATCCCTTACCGCCTCTCCTCTCGGGGATATGTGGAGGTCTTCATAGGTCACCAGTTCGGTGATGGAGAAACAGTCATGTAACTCCATCATGCTGATCTCCTCCCTGGGGTTTTGGATCCCGGCCTCTTCATAGGCCCTGGTGCTGCAGTGGTCCGTGGTGATGAAGTGGTCGCCGTCCCATCCATTGAACCCCATCTCTTCGCCGTTGCTCAGGGCGAGTTGGAGGGCCTTGACCGTCACAAAATCCTTTTTGCCCATGGCCTTGGCCCTCTCCACCGTGGTCACAATGGCACATGCCGAGCCGTCGCTCACCCCGCAGCAGTCAAATAGGCCCAGCGGATGGGCCACAATGGGCGCACTCATCACCTTTTCATCCGTGATCTCCTTCCTCAGGTGGGCCTTGGGGTTGAGGGCACCGTTGGCGTGGCTCTTGGATGACACATGGGCCATGGCCCGTTTTAAGTCCTTATCCGGAATCCGGTACTTTGCCGCGTACGCAGAGGCCAGCTGGGCAAATGCCCCGGGAGCGGTCACATTGGGCCACCACAGCCAGCTCAGGGATCCCCAGTTGGACCCCGGATTGGGCAGCCCCCCGTAGCCCGTGTCCTTGAGCTTTTCCACCCCGAGTGCCAGGGCCACGTCATAGGCCCCGGACGCCACCGCATAGACCGCCCCCCGGAAGGCCTCGGTTCCGCTGGCGCAGAAATTCTCTGTCCGGGTCACCGGAATGAACGGAAGCCTGAGCGTGGTGGAGAGGGGGAGGGCGCTCTTTCCCACATTGATCTCTTCCAGACAGGTGCCGAGCCAGGCGGCCTGGATATCGTTCTTTGCCATGCCCGCGTCAGCCATGCATTCGGAAAAGGCCTCCACCATGAGTTCCTCCGCACCCACGTCCCATCTCTCCCCGAACCGGGTGCACCCCATACCGATGATCGCTACCTTGTCTCTGATCCCTGTGGCCATGATCTTTTCTCCTCATTGCTGCCGGATACCGTCCTCGTCACACCTATCAGCAGAACCTGCATGCGGCGAATTCCGGTTTTGGCGTAACGGCTTTCGGCCGGCATCCGGCATTAAAACTTGAACAGCTTTTCGATGAGCTGCGATTTCATGAGATCGCCGCCGATCTTGATCTTCCCGCTGGTGTAAGCGGACATGGCATTTAGTTCCCCTGAAATCATGCTTACAAAATCATCATCCGCCATCTGGATGGTGGTGGTGGGGCTGTCGTGGGCCCCTTTGGTCACCTGGCAGGTCCCCTCCTTGATCTGTACATGCCAGGATCCGCCCTTGGGCCCTGAAATATCAAACTGGAACACCACCTCCACCCCTGCGGCCTGATCCGGCTGAAACGCGTGGGGCAGTCCCTCGAAGATCCCTTCCACGGTCAGCCCGGCATCCGAGTCCTCGGCAGGGCCGGTTTCCTTTGGGCTGAAGGCCTCCAGCATGGGGCCGAAGGCGGCGGTGGCATTGGGAAATTCCGCTGCCCCCTCCAGGGTGTTGATGGCATCCCAGTGCCGGTGAATTGCTTCCAGCGTGGGCGGTTCACTGCCGTCCCCCAGCGTTGTGCCCGGGCCGGTGACGATGGCGACGCGGTTGAAGTATCCCATCCCCGCATTCATCATGAGACCGGTCTCTTTACATTGATCAGAACAGAAGAAGAGGACCAGGGGGGTGACGAATTCGGGTTTCAGTTTTTCCAGAAGATCCGGGGGCAGGATGCCCTGGGTGAGCCGGGTGGCGGCCACCGGTGCGATGGTATTGACCCGGATGTCGTGTTTTTCCCCCTCCAGCTTGAGGGTGTTCATGAATCCGATGAGCCCCATCTTGGCCGCCGAATAGTTGGTCTGGCCGAAGTTGCCGTACAGGCCGGCCGCAGAGGTGGTCAAAATAA
>JAIPDZ010000148.1 GCA_021737425.1 Deltaproteobacteria bacterium | reverse complement strand
GAACAGCATGGGGGTGCGGTAGAAGAGCTCTCCCACTTCCCCGTCCGGGACCTCGTTTCGGTTTTCATCCAGGATGCGGATCCTGTCGGTCCCGAATATCTCCTTGCCGATGGACCCCAGTTTCCTGAACTGGTCCTCGGGCCGAAGCAGGGTCACCAGTCCCCCCTCGGTGCTGCCGTAGGCCTCCCACAACTCGGCATTTTCAAAGTATTCCATGATGGCCGCCTTGAGGTCCTTCCGGGCCGGGGCGGAAGAGATGAGCAGCTGCCGGATAGAGGACACATCAATGCTTTTCTTCACCTCATCCGGAAGGGCCAGCATCATGATGTAGTGGGTGGGGACCAGGGAGGTGAACGTAATATTGTACTGGTCAATGGTCCTGAGCAGGTCTTCGGGGTCAAAACTGACCATGTTGTAGACAAAGACAGCGCCTGAAACCAGCGTGTAGGGGAAGGAGTAGAAGATGGAATTGACATGGCACATGGGCATCACCAGCATGACCTTGTCCGTGGGCAACACCCCCATGTTGATGTCATTGAGAAAATACTGGGCCATATAGCTTTCATGGGTCCGCATGACCCCCTTGGGCCGTCCGGTGGTCCCGGACGTATACATGATGGTCCAGATATCCGCTGCGTCCACCATGAGGTCCGGTTCCTGGGGGGAGGATGAGGCCAGCAGATCCTCGTACCCCACATACCCGTCCGGCACGGGGCCGTCGCCGAGGTAGATGTAGGCGTTGTCGGGAATGGGCAGCTTGTCTTTAATGCTGTCGATCAACTCCACAAAGGGTTCTTCCACCACAAAGGCCTTGCACTCGGAGTGGTTGGTGATGTACTCGATGTCGGGGCCGGCCAGCCTGAACATGATGGGGACCACCATCTGTCCCCCCTTGGCACACCCGGCATAGATATCCATCCACTCCCCCCGGTTGTAGGCCAGCACCGCAAAGGTATCCTGGTGCCCGACCCTTAGATCCGTCAGGGCATTGGCGAACCGGCAGGACCGCTCATTCCATTTCTTGAAGGTAAACTCCTGATTCTTGTCCTGCCATCCCAATTTATCCGGATAATTGATGGCGTTCATCTTCAACACGGTCCCCGCGTGCATCCATTTACTGATGGTCATCTTGAACCCTCCTCCTCATTGTTTTATCCTCAATTATGGTTTGACCCGCCCTTTGGGGTGTCCTCACCTTCGAGAGCTCTCTTCCATGGCATAGAGCGCCGCCCCCACCGCACCGGTCAGCTGGGGGTGATCGGGAACCAGTACCTCCCGGGAGGTAATCTCCTGCACCATGGTCACCAGCATGGGGTTGTGGGCCACCACCCCGCCGGTCATGGCCACCTTGTCGGTGAGCGAATCCATCTCCAGGACCCGCTTGATCACCGAATAGAACAGGCCCTTGACAATGGCCGGCACCTGCTCCCCCTGACGGATCTTTTCCAGCACCTCGGTCCCTGAAAAGACCGTGCAGTAACTCCCCAACTCCACCATATGATCGGATTGACGGGCCAGACCGTCCATGTCCTCCAGGGGGATATCCAGCCGCATGGCCATCTCTTCCAAAAAGGCGCCGGTCCCGGCCGCACATTTGCGGTTCATCTTGAAACTGATGCGGCGGCCCGCCTCATCCACCTTGATAATTTTATTGTCCTGGCCCCCGATATCCACGATGGTCATGGCCACGGGAAAATAGTGAAAGCACCCCCTGGCATGACATGCGATCTCCGTCTTGGTCCCCTGGCTGAACCGGACATTCTTTCGGCCATAGCCCGTGGAAACGGCGTGTACTATATCGGATTTTCCGGCATGGGCCATCTCGAGGGCCTCATCCAAACAGCGGTCCGCGGTCTGGGCAAAGTCCACGCCCGATTTTTGGATCCCATACCCCCTCAGGGCTTGTTGATCATCCAACAGGGCCACCTTGGTGCGGGAGGCCCCCACATCCACCCCGGCATACAGTCTGTCGGTCTCTGACGCCTCAGCCTTCATGCCGCATCAACCCCGTGGTGTCTCTGGCAGACAAACCTCGGCGTCTCTGCGCCTCTGCGGGAGAATCAAAAGGGGACTCATCCTTCCTCCAATTGTTCGATAAAGGCCTCGATATTGGTCTTGGCCTGCTCTTCGGAATAACATCGCAGGTCACACAAGTCTCCGTTGATGGTCAAAACCGGGATCCTTAGTTTCCGGCTCAGCCGCTCGGGCATGCCGTAGCGGTTGTTGGAATTATTGGGGCAGGTCTTGGCATCATGAAACAGGATCCCGTCGAATTTGAATTTCTCATAGCAGTCTTTGATATAGGCCTCTTTGTGGGGTTCATCCCGGACAATGAACAACTCGGTATAGGCCACGGCCATGCTCTCAAAGGGCTTTTCCGGATCCAGTTGATCAAATATCCAGCTGTTACAGTAGGTAGAGGCCACCACACAGGTTTTGAGTTCGGAAAACTGCTCGGAGAGGGCCCTGAGCTTGCCCCAGATGGGCATGCCTTCCCAGTACAGCCGATGTCTTTCCCCCTCCACCGCGGCCACCCCGTCTTTGACCCGCTGCTGGAGTTCCGGGAGAAGCAGTTCATAATAGTCCACCGCCTCCCGGGTGCCCCGGGCCACCACGGCCGGTCCCATGTGAATGGTGGCATCAAAAAAGGTCCACGGGGAAGGGACGGCGGCCGCTGATTCCAGACAGGCCCGCCACAATTCCGAGGTCCGCCGGGAATACCCCACCGCCTCCTTGAACCGGTCCATATCGAATTTTTCGCCGCTGACCGCCTCCAAGCGGGGCACCAGTTCCTCGATCTGGACCGCAATATCCTTGATCTGGGCCTCCCCTACATCCCCGATATCCCGGTGGGTGTGCACCCCGATTAAGGGGACATTGAGTTCCCGGGCATACCAGGCAAACCAGTCCTGCACGTCCCGGCACTGGTTGGTATTGAACACCAGCACGTCGGGTTTGGGCACCGATTCAATGCCGTAGGCCATGGTCAGCGGGGTCTTCTGCTGGAGATAGGATCCCACGTCACAGGTCAGATAGGAACAGATATCCGGCGAATACCCCAGGGCGTTGGCATAGGGGATCAGGTCCGTGGCCATGCGGGTGGCCCCCAGCATAGCCCCGTGGTTCTCCGGAAAATAGACCAGAAATCCCATGCCCCGCAGCAGTTCGGCCGGTCCCACACTGGTGCACCAGGCGATCTTCTTGGATCCGGTCTTGACCGCCTCATCCATTTCATGGAAATGGTCGGCCATAAGCTTTTTGCATACCTTGGTGGCTTCAATCTTTTTTCGGCTGGTCTTTTTTTCTTCAGGCATAGGGCTCACTTTTAAGGTTTCAGGTGTCAGGTTTCAGGTGTCAGGTTTCAGGTGTTCCCGCTAAAAGCGGGATCTGCGACAGGTGTCAGGCCCTAAGTGGCCATCTGTTTGGCCACGATCTCCGTAATATCCATGATCTTGATCTTCCCCCGCTCCTCCTTGGGAATGGCCTTGGCCCCCTTGCGCAGGTTATCCTTGCAGGCCGCACACCCGGACACGATGATTTCCGCCCCTACCGCCAGGGCGTCTCTCACCCGTTCGGCGGCCATATCCACGGCCATATCCGGGTTGTTGGCCATCACCCCGCCGCCCCCCCCGCAACACCGGGCCTGGAGACGGTTTCGGGCCATTTCCACCAGCTCCAGCCCGGGGATGGCCGTGAGGATATTTCGGGGCTCTTCAAAGATCTGAAAGGTCCGGCCCAGATCACAGGGATCGTGATAGGTCACCTTCTTTCCCAATTCCCCCTTGAAGGTGATCTTATTCTCATGGATCAGTCTTTCCAAGTAATGGACCGAATGGTAAACCTCCACCCCCAGGTCCCCGATTTCCGGGTAGAGATTTTTAAACGTCTTGTAACACCCGGCACAGGGGGTCACCAACTCCTTGGCCCCTGTGGCCTGGATCCGTTCCATCACCTTCCGGGCATGGGGTTCGAATTCGTCCGTTCCCATCAAAAACAGGGGGAATCCGCAGCACCCCTCTTCGGTGGCCAGGGTGGTGTAATCCACCTGGGCCGCATCCAAGGGTTTGATCAGGCTGGGGACCATTTTCATGTCGAGATAACTGGGGACGCACCCCATGAACAGGAGGGTTTCGGCCTTGCTTTTCAGGCTCCCTTCCTGAATTTTTTCTTTCAGAGCAGGGGGATAAATGTCGATCCGGTCCGCCTTGGCGCTGGCGTACACATTCCCGGTCTTCAGAATGTTTTCCCGAATGCCCTGCACCGGTTCGGGCACAAAACCGGACTCATAGAGCTTTTTCCGGACCCCTTCCACAATCTCATCCACCTTGACCCGGGCCGGGCAGAAATAGGTACAGGCCTGGCAGGTGGTGCAGCTGTAAAAGGCCTCGGCCAGCTCTTCCGAGGGCTCCAGGGCCCCGTTTAACAGGTTAAAGGCCAGGGCGTTTCTGCCCCGGGCATTGCGGGATTCCCGGTGGGTGACACTGAAGGTGGGGCATCCCAGGCGGCAGAAGCCGCAGAAGATGCAGGCCAAAAGTTCATTGTCCACGGCCTCCCCGAATGAATGGACCCCTTCCGGATGCTCCAAAAAGGTCTTGAACGCGAAATAGTCGTAGATATCGTATTTTTTCTTTTCAATCCCCATCTTGCCGGGATTGAGGATGTTGTGGGGATCCAGGGCCTTCTTGATGGTCCGCATCACCTCCAGGGCCGGCCCCAGCTGTTTTTCGATATAGGGATTCCGGGCCAGCCCGGTACCGTGCTCGGCCGTCACCGTCCCCCCCATTTCCAGGGCCAGTTCGGCCAATTCATCCGCAGCGGGCTTGAGCCGGTCCCACTCCTCCCGGCTCCGCATATCGGTCACAAAGGTGGTGTGCACATTGCCGTCTCCGATGTGCCCGAAGGTGGTGATCAGGAGGTTGTACTTGTCCGAGATCTCCTGGGCCCGCTTGATCACCTCCGGGATCCGGGTGGGCGGGATGCCCAGGTCCTCGGATATGGCCACCAGCCGGTTGCCCGGCTTGATCCGGGACAGGGTGGGGACCAGCTTGCCCCGGGCCTCCATGATTTCACCGGCCTTGGCCGGATCATCGCTCCAGGTGAATTCCTCTACCCCGTGTTTTTTACATATCGCCCCGATCTGTTCCATATCCCGGGTGACCGTCTCCCGGACCCCGTCCGATTCAATGATCAGCATGGCCTCGATCCGGCTGACATCCTTGCCAATGGCCTCTTCCACCACCTTGAGGCTGTAGTTGTCCAGGATCTCGCACGCGGTCAACTGGATACCCGAACCGATAATCTCGGTCACCGCATTGCCGGCCGCAAACAGATCGTGAAAGATGGCCAGGGCCAGGGCATTGTATTCGGGGAGGGGCTGGATCTTGACCGTGATCTCGGTGATCACGCCCAGGGTCCCTTCTGAGCTGGTGAATACCCGGTTTAAGTCATACCCGAACGAGGACTTGGGGGTCTTGAACCCGGTCTCAATCAAGGTACCGTCCGCCAGCACCACCTTGAGATCCTTCACATAGTCCCGGGCAGTCCCGTATTTGACGGCCCGGTGACCGCTGGAGTTGGTGGACATCATCCCCCCGATGGTGGCAATGGCCTCGCTGCCGGGGTTGGGCGGGAACATGAGGTTATCCTGGGCCAGACGGGCGTTCAACTGGTTGCAGATGACCCCCGGTTCCACGGTGGCATAAAAATTTTCCTTGTCCACCGTAAGGATCCGGTTCATGGTGTGCACATCCAGCAGGATGCCCCCCTCTACGGGCAGAGAAGCCCCGGTGGTGGCGGTCCCGGACCCCTGGACCGTTACCGGGATCTTTTCCTGGTTGGCCAGCTTCATAATGTCGGAGATCTGTTCGGTACTGTGGGCAAACACCACCCAGTCCGGTATCCCTTCATGTACGGAGAGGTCCCGGGAATAGCTCAGGCACTCCACCCGGTCATCATACACATTCTCCGGCCCCACAATTTCAGATAGTCTATCCGTTATATTCATAGGGTACCCTCCCACTGCGTCCTGCAAGCAAGATGCTTCTCCAGCCCTTGAGGCCGGGGCCCGACCCAAGTGACATGGCTATGTTTTAGCTACAAAGTAACTATTTATCAACGCCCCCTCGAGGTTGTCAAGCCGAAAACAATACCCATCCCTGGTCCGACTACACGCCTTGTGCGTCCTGCTCAAGGCGATATCGCTTCTCGCTCTTTCGGCACATTTCCCATATGATACACTGGGACCTGAATTGGCAGTATCCGCACGGATCCGTGCAGGCCTCACAGTCTTTTAGACATTCGAGACAATACCCGACATTCATTTTCTGGCAGGTAAACCGGGCCTCCCGATCGGGATGATTTCTGCATTGCATATTCTGATTCCAGGTTGAGAGATCAACTCTTTTACAGGAGTATAGCATCCCCGGAGTGAACTGGGCAAGCGCAATCCATGGGCCCGGCCGCTTTACAAACCGATCCGGCCCTGCTACGGTTATTTGCGAATGGAGAGACGCCGTGACCCGCCCTGCAGTTGGCGGATTGCATGCGCAAGGGCGAGATCTTCCCCCTGAGGAGCATTTTGCATGAACGCCCCCTTACGAATCCCCCACATGGCCTGGTACGGGGATACCCCCATGGATCTCAGCTTCCCTGAGTCATGGCAGGTGCAGGTCTTGAACATGAACGGCAAGGACGCTTCCCCCCTCACCCCTCAGGGCCTGCAAAACGCCTTGAAGCACCCCATCGGCTCTTCGAGAATTCGGGACCTGGCAAGGGGAAAGCAGGAAGCGGCCGTGGTATTTGATGACATCACCCGGCCCACCCGGGTGGACCAGATCGCCCCGTATGTCCTGGAGGAACTCCACGCAGCCGGGATTCCGGATGACCACATCCGGTTCGTGGCCGCCCTGGGGGCCCACGGGGCCCACTCGCTTGTGGACTTCCGGAAAAAACTGGGAGATGACATCCTGGCCCGGTTTCCGGTCTTTAATCATAACCCTTATGAATGCTGTGAATATCTCGGGGAGACCTCCCGGGGAACGCCAGTGGAAATCAATACGGAGTTCATGAAATGCGACGTCAAGATCGGCATCGGACTCATCGTCCCCCATGTGTCTTACGGGTACGGCGGGGGGGGCAAGATCGTGCTTCCGGGTCTGGCCTCCATGAACAGCATGTGGCACAATCACTACAAGGTGGGCGGCCGCTCTGCGCCCACCCCGGACCATCCCCTGGGAAAACTGAATCCCCATGTGGGGCTGGCCCAATACGAGGGGAACGTCCTTCGCCTGGATATGGAGGAGGCCGTACGAATGGCCGGCCTGGACTTCAAGATCGATGCCATTGTCAGCACCCACCGCGAGACCGTGGCCCTGTTCGCGGGCGATCCCATAGCGGCCCACAAGGAGGGGGTCGCCTATGCCCAACGCCATTATGCCACTCCCCGCAAAGGGGATGCGGATCTAATCATTGTCAACGCCTTTTCCAAGGCCAGCGAAGGGCATGTGGCCATTGTGGGGTGTGCCCCTCTGTTAAAGGAGACCGGGGGCGACATGGTGTGCATCATCGGTGCGCCGGGGGGCCAGATCCCTCACTATCTGCTCAGAGGCGGGGGGAAGTTCATCGGGGGGAGACTCTGGGGCAAAAAAGAGCGGTTTCCGCCCCGGGTCAACCGGCTCTTCCTGGTCAGCGAGCATCCGGACTGGGCCGGGTGGGAATGGTTCGGTCCGGTGGATCGCATCCTTTGGCACCAGACCTGGCCGGAAACCTGTGAGGCCTTGGCTCGGGATCACGGTCCCGGGACCCGGGTCAGGGTGGTTCCGGATGGGACCCTTCAGTATTTCGTGTCGTGAAGGATGTTCTCATCACCCGGAGGAACAGAATCGCACGCTCCGCAGCCGATTGAGGGCTGCCGCCATTTCAAATGAACGGGGTCTGGCAAAACTGCCCGGGTGCATTCCGGATCGATGATAAGGGTCCAGGACATCCAGACCCTGCTCGTTGAGATACCCTTCCACTCGGGCCAGGATCTCTTTTAATGATCTTTTTCCGTCCATGAATCGGCTGGCCGCCAGGTGTAGGGCCATGCCCACGGCCCGGGTCTGGCTGAAATCCACCAACTGCTCAACCCCCCTCAGATCAATGGGATGGGTGCCGAAAAGGATCAGATCCAGGGCCTTGGCATCGATCTTGACCCCCTTTTTTCCCCTGGAGGGGTCCATACTCTGAGGCACAGGGGAACGGTTCAACCGCCATTGTTCACAGGGGCCGGTCTCCTGGTGCCGTCCTGTGGCATGGGCCTGGGCCACCTGCCGGGCCTGAAGGGTGACGTCCTGGGGGACATATTCCCGCATCAGGATGACCCGGTCCGCCACATCAAAGTAATCCCCGCACCCGCCCATCACCAGGACGGTGGAGACCCCGAATCCTTCATAGATCTCCCGGACCCGGTCAATAAAGGGCGTAATGGGCTCCAGGGACTTGTGGACCAGCTCCTGCATGCGCACGTCTCGAATCATGAAATTGGTGGCCGAGGTATCTTCGTCCAGCAAAAGGACCTCCGCCCCCATCTCCAGGGCCTCGATGATATTGGCGGCCTGGCTGGTGCTGCCGCTGGCATTGTCCGTGGAAAACTGACGGGTATCCAGGCCAAAGGGAAGATTGGTGATGAACGGGCTGATATCCACCTGTTCAATGGATCGGCCGTCTTCGGCCCGGATCTTTACCGCCTCACGGGAGGTGACCACATACTCCCTGCCGTCTTCGGGGATATGGGGGTATACGCCCCGTTCCAGGGCCCTGAGCAGGGTGGACTTTCCGTGATACCCGCCCCCGGCGATCAGGGTAATCCCCCGGGGGATCCCCATGCCGGTCACGGTGCGACCGGAGCCGAAGGGTTCAGGGACCGGATGGGGGAGATCCATGGCGATCCGCAGGGATTCAGGGCTCTTGAACAACACCGCATCTGATGGAGACAGGGGCCGTTGGCTGTTGCCGCTCTCCCGGGGCAACAAGGAGCCGTCGGCCACAAAGGCCACCAGGCCCAGGGAATTGAGCCGGCTTCGAATGGATTCCTGATTCTCCACACAGGCCACAAAGGCCTCTGCCGCGCCCTGAGAAAAATTTCGCCACAAAAGCCCTCTTTCCACCACTCGGGGGATGTGATCCAGAAAGAGCCGCTCCGCCTCCCGCCCCAGGATCTTTCTGCCCGCAGCAGGTAATCCGGCGTATATGCGCGCCTCCACCCAGTCGGGGGTGATCTTACAGGCGGTCCGGTCCAGGACCTCCTGGCCCCCTGCGTCAATGGAAAGGAGTCCGCTTTTTCCGCTTCCCCGGGCCTTTCCCCCGCCCGTGCTCAACGACTTATGGACTTGCCGAACCACATAATCCGTCAAGGCCAGCCGCCGCACCCCCTCCGTCAACAGGTCCGGAGGGAACGCCGCCCGTTTCATAGGGACCCTCAGCCTGATCTTGGAGGGTGCGGCAAACGGGTCTCCCTGCACATGATCCACATACAGATCAAAGGTCTTGAAATGGTAGGCGCCCTGGATATCCTTATAGGCCTTGTACCCCTTGCCGTCGATTCCGGAGAGGAGATGTCTCAACCGGTCTTCTGTTCCGCTCATACGCTGCTTGGTCGCCACAGGTTGTGTGAGTCCTCCATTTCGCTTACGGCGGCCCGCTCAATAGCGATACAGGCCAGCTTGCCCAGACTGTATAAAAATCCCACCTCGTCCTGAGACGGGACCTTTTTTTGGTCATAATAAGTCCTTAAAATGGCATAGGTGGTATCATTCACCGTAAAGGGGATGCCGATCACCGCACAAAGCCCCTCCTGTTTGGCCGCTTTTGCATTCTGAATCCGGGGGTCATGTTCAAAATCATTGATGATCATGACATCCCCCTGCATGATCTCTGTGACGCTTTTGCCGTAGTCAATGGCCCCTGAATGGAGATACCGCTTGGTGAGCCCGTATGAGGAGACCACCTTCAGGTTGAAGGTCCCCTGTTCCAAGACCCTCAGCGTACTCCCCACCGCCCCCGTGATCTCAGCGGCCAAAGAGACAATAAAGTACAGGATGTCACCCAGTTCCTCCTCCTCCCGGTAAATCAGATCAATGACCCGTCCCAGGGAAAAGAAGGCCGTGTCTTGAAAGCTCTCCTCCATCTTAAGATCACCCCCCCTCCGATATTGTTGATTGCTGATTGTCGATTTGCGATTGAAAGATCCGAAAAACGCCGCAATGTGAGGCGTCTACCCCCAATGTTCTATAAGATTCAGCTTTTCATATTTCAGACTTCCATGCAACTGTAAACTATTCCGAAAGGTTCGGTAAAAAAATATAATGACAGGATGTGGGGTTGCGTGTATAATTTAAATTTGGACATTTGAAGTTGGGTAACAGGTTGGATGTACGTGCGTCCATCATCCAGGATGTTTTTATGCCAAAGGTG
>JAIPDZ010000147.1 GCA_021737425.1 Deltaproteobacteria bacterium | reverse complement strand
CGGCTGGCGGATTTTTATGACATGAAGGGGGCGGTAGAGGCGCTTTTAAAGGGGATGGCTATTGAAGAGGTCCGGTTTGAGAAGGGCAATGGGTTCCCCGGATATGAGCCCGAATTTTCGGGCGGCATTTACGCCTCAGACACCCGCATCGGGCAGGTGGGTGCGGCCTCTTCAAGGGTAAAGTCCGCCTATGACCTGAAGGGAGAACAGGTCTTCCTTTTTGAGTTGGATATTGAACGCCTTTTACCGGCAATGGGCCGGGGAAGGCAATTTCGGCCTTTTCCCAAGTTTCCTGCGGTTTACCGGGATATATCCCTGGTGGTGGATCGACGGGTGGAAAGCGGGGGGATTGTGGCCCTGATCCAGAAAGAGGGAGGCGATCTCTTGGAATCCGTCCGCATTTTTGATATCTATGAGGGAGGGAACATGGGTGATACTGAGAAGGCCATTGCCTTCAGGATCAGCTACCGGTCTGCTCATGAGACCCTGGACGGTGGGAGCGTGAATCAATTACATGATCGCATTATCCGTAAAATCTGCCGGGCCACAGGGGGCAGATTGAGGGAGGGATGATGTCATGCTACAGATCCCGGAGAATCGAAGGTATTTCCGCATAGGAGAGGCGAGCCGCATCGTGGGAGTGGCTCCATATGTCTTGCGGTACTGGGAGAGCGAATTTCCCCAGGTGAGGCCCAAACGGGCGGATTCCAATCAGCGAACCTACCAGCGGAAGGAGCTGGAGATGCTCCTCGACATCAAAAGGCTGCTTTATGACGAGAAAATGACCATCGAGGGGGCCAGGCGTGCCCTCAGCAGAGGCGGGCCCCATCGCTCGGGGCCTGGATTCCCTCTAATGGAGGAAATCAAGCGCGAACTGTACACCGTATTGGATATGCTGAGGTAGTGCGCCCATATGGGGGAGGGGCTTGGAACAAAATTTTCAAAAGCCGGGAATATCCTCACGGCTTCTGGTTTATTTTATCCCGGAGGACGCCTGAGGTCTTAAACACGATGACCCGCCTTTCCCGCAATTGAAGGTCCTGTGTGGTTTGGGGATTCCTTCCCCGCCTTGCCGATTTCTCCTTTACCACGAACTTACCAAACCCGCTGATAAGCAGGTTTTCCCCTTTTTCCAAATTTCTCTTCATAAGCTCAAGAAGTCCCTCAGTGACAGTTCGGGATTGAATCTTGCTGAGTCCCACCTGATGATAAATGGAATCGATAATCTTTTCTTTGGTCAGGGCCACCTTTGATCCTCCTTTTCAAGCAACTGATTGCAAGGCGTTTGGAGTTCTCCCTTCTGTTTGCCCCGCTGGATACGGGACCGTTATGCCTTTCAATTTATTAAATAAAAAGTATTGCTTATGATAGGTCGGGTGTCAAGTGTTTTTTGACTGCGTAAATTTTTCGTGCAGTTTTTTGTTGACCAGGTCGGGCACAAGACCGCTCACGTCCCCTCCGAAGGAGGCGGCCTCTTTGATAATGGTGGAACTGGTATAGAACCACTTGTAATCGGTCATCAGGAAAACCGATTGGATGTTCCTGTCCAATTTTCGGTTCATCAAGGCCATCTGGAACTCATATTCGAAGTCCGAAAGGGCCCTCAGCCCCCTGAGGATTACGTTCGCGCCTCGTTCCTTAACGTAATCCACCAGTAGGCCGTCAAAGGTGTCTATGTCTGCGTTGGGTTCTTCCTTTATGGCCTCCTGGATCATGTGTATCCTCTCGGCTACAGTAAAGAGGGGGGCCTTGTGGGGATTGTTCAATATGGCGATGGTGACCTTGTCGAATATGGTCAGGGCACGATTCACAATGCTCAAATGCCCATTGGTAATGGGGTCGAAAAAACCTGGATAGATGGCCGTTCTTACACTCATATTGTCTCCTTATCCCTGTATAGGGTGATTTGCGTATCACCATAGGATCGCATATCCGTGCGAGTTAGACTGCCGATCCGTTCCGGCAGTGTGACCCCTTTCGCGGTTTCCGCCACCACCCGCACCCCGGGCGCAAGAATCTTCGCAAGTGTAGGGTGCTGAAGTACGAAAGGGATTCCGTCACATTTGTATGGCGGGTCCAGGAATACCAGATGAAACCGTTCACGGTTGAGCAAGGGTCCCCGGGGAATGCCCCGTTTGAGATCGCCCTTCAGGATCACGGCTGACGCCTGGTACCCGCACCGAGCGAGATTTCTATGGATCAGTCCGATGGAATCCCGTGAATGATCAATAAACGCAGCGAATTCGGCCCCCCTGCTCAGTGCCTCCAGACCGAGACTGCCGGTTCCTGAAAACAGGTCCAGTACCCGTAATCCGGTCAGATGTTGTCCCATGATGCTGAAAATGGCTTCTCTCACCTTGTCAGACGTGGGACGAATGGGGGCTCCCTTGGGGATTGCCGCCAGGGTTCGTCCTTTACTTCTGCCCCCTGTAATCCGCATGGCCGGCTTCCCCCAAGGATGTACATGACATGGTCATTTCGAACCCCGGCAGTAAGGCCTCAAAAGGGGTTGCAGAAAAGCCCGGAGGGGATCCTGTCTCTTTAGGGTCCCTTCTCATGATAAATACCCCAAGGCGGTTTTGCCTGCTTTCACCCTTTCCCCCTCCGTAATGACGATGTTGCTGTCAGGCGGAAAGAACACCTCCAACCTGGAACCAAACCGGATCAGTCCGAACCGCTGCCCTGCCTCCACAGCATCCCCTTCTTTGATCCAGCAGGCGATGCGTCTCGCAATGACTCCGGCAATCTGAACAAAAACCAGCTTTCGGGAATCGGCCGTCTCTAAGGTGATTCGGTTCTGTTCGTTGTATTCTGAAGCCTTGTTTAGATTCGCTGCAAAAAACTTTCCAGGCCTGTACTGGATCTCCCGGACCATCCCTTTGGCCGGGACCCTGTTCACATGCACATTGAATAATGACATGAAGATGGAGACCTTGGTTCCGGATTGACCCAGCGGGTGGGCCTCGGCAGGTATCTGTTTTACCTCCAGGATCCTGCCGTCCGCCGGGGAGAGAACGGCCTTGGCCCCCAGGTGGGAGTTCCGTTTCGGATCCCTGAAAAAAAACAGGACAAAGAGGGTGATCAGACAGAAGAAGAGGGCCGGGACCGCCAACCCCAGGAAAATAAAGAGGAGGATTATGCCGCACCCCGCGAGGACAAATGGGAGGCCTTCCTTTGCCATGGGCCATCGGTTGTGTATTCGTGACTGGTTCAAATGAAAAGCCCCTTTACCCAATGGTTGTGCCGGGACGCCTCAAGCGTTTTACCGGGTTCTCCTGTATCTCTTTTGGACATGATTGTCAACGGGATTGTCCTTGGGTACGGCCATCCCCATTCTATTCTTGCCGGGAATGAAGCAGGGGAAATGGATTGGGCCGGATATCCGGGGGTCTCATATACGTGGGTCTGAGGGTAAATGGATCGTCATGGTTTCTCGCCTGCCGCCGTTTGAGGGCTCTAACCCCGATGGAAAGAGGGTCCAGGTGCCAATGATGAGGGGGCGCCAGCACGGCCTTGGGACCCAATTCTTCCTGGATGAAGGGTGCCTGTGTCTCAAAGTCATTTCCCACAAAAAGGGTCGTCCCCTTGAACACATGGGGCAGGTCCTTCCATCTGAGGCAGATGTCTTCCTCTTCCCTCACCAGCAAGCGGTCCCTATCCCAGGTGAACAGGGCGGTGAACACTTCATTCTTTCTGGCGTAAAGCACGGGGGCCACGGGGAGGGACGTCAGAGGGGCCTCACTGGCCAGGGCCTCGAGCGTGGAGATCCCGATGAGGGGAAGGTGAAGGGTATGGGAGAGCCCTTTTGCCAGGGAAAGGCCCACTCTCAGGCCGGTAAAACTGCCCGGTCCCGAGGCGATGGCTATGCAGGTGATATCCTGGATGGAGAATCCCGAGGCCTTGAGCATAAACTCCAGTGTAGGCATCAGTTGACCGAAATGCCCTTTGCCCTGGGGAAGGAGCACATAGGCCTCAGGTGTGCCCTTCTCCTCCAAAAGGGCCATGCCGAATTGCTGGGTGGATGTGTTGAGGGCCAGGATCATAAGGATGTCAGGTTTACTCCAGGAGCCTGGTGATATCATTGTAAATCACCACGGCCATCAGCAGGACCAACAAAAAAAGTCCCATCTTCTGAGCGATCTCACGCTTTTTCAGGGTGAGCGGTTTTCCGGTGATGAGTTCCAGGAAAAGAAAAATGAGAACCCCGCCATCCAGTATGGGCACAGGGAGCAGGTTGAGGATGCCCAGATTAATGCTGATCACGGCCGTAAACGGAATCAGATAGGTCCAGTTTTCCCGGGCCAGTTCCCCGGTCATTTGACCGATCAGGATGGGGCCGCCCAGCGTCTTGATGGGAACCACCCGTTGAAAGAGCTTCACAATGGTCATGCAGGTGAGTTCTATGATCTCCCAGGTTTTCTTGAACCCCTCCCGGACCGCCTCCAAGGGACCCAGGGAAATTTGTTCAAAACGCCCTGCAGCCACGATCCCGATCAGAGGGGACTGGATATCCTCCCCGAAGATATTTTTTACGGTGCTCATTTCAGGGACCACGGATACGGTAACATGCCCGCCTTCGCGTTCGGCCTCGATCAATAGCGCCTCTCCCTGGTTTCCTTTTACGTGTGATTTAATATCTTCCCAGGTGTGGACGGGCCGGCCGTCAATGGCCCGGATGATATCCCCTTTTTGGAGGCCTGCCACGGCAGCGGGGGAGCGTTCCCGCACCTGGCCGATTTGGGGGGTCATCACATGCATGCCGGAGGCCACATAAGAAGCACAGAAGATGACCAGGGCCAGTACCAGGTTGAAGATGGGGCCGGCCGCCACAATGGCCATGCGCTTGCCCACAGGTTTGTGACTGAATGATTTTTCCTGATCTTCAAGGGAAAGCGGTTCCTCCTCATCCTCTTCGCTTTCACCCAGCATCTTCACATATCCGCCCAAGGGGATGGCTGAAATGAGGTATTCGGTTTCTCCCACCTTTTTTCCGGCCAGTTTGGGGCCGAATCCCAGGGAGAACTTGAGCACCTTAACCCCGAAATATTTGGCGGTGAGGAAATGTCCCAGTTCATGGAAAAAGATAAGGACGCCCAACACCACGGCAAAGGGTACAATATAATAGAATAAAAACTGCATCGGCTTCTCAATAGGACGTTAGACTACATAGGGTATACAGAAGGCAAACCAAGCATAGGCCTTGTTCTCCAATCAGGACCCATCGATGAACCGTTCGGTGGTCTTTCTGGCCCATTTGTCCACCGCCAGGACCGTTTCCATACTATCGATGTCACGGGTCCGGTGAGCTGTCAAGGTCTTTTCAATGAGTTCCGGGATATTTAGAAACCCGATTCTTCCCTGTAAGAATGCCTCCACCGCCATTTCATTGGCCGCATTGAGCACCGCAGGCATACTTCCGCCCTCTTGGGCGGCCTTGAGCGCCAGATCCAGGCACTTGAACTTTTGCAGATCCGGTTCCGCAAAGGTGAGGGTTCCGATCTTTCCAAAGTCGAGGGGCGGAAGGCTGTTGGGCAGATGCCTCGGATAGGAAAGGGCATAGGAGATGGGGATCTTCATGTCCGGGACACCCAGCTGGCCGATCACCGAGCCGTCCTTGTACGCCACCATCGAATGGACGATACTCTCGGGATGAATCAGGATGCCTATTTGATCCATGGGTAGATCAAAAAGCCACTTGGCCTCGATTACCTCCAGACCCTTGTTCATCATGGTGGCTGAATCGATGGTGATCTTGGGCCCCATATCCCAGTTGGGGTGTTTAAGGGCCTGGGCCGCGACCATGTTTTTCATACTTTCCACGGACGCATTTCGAAAAGGGCCGCCAGAGGCGGTCAAAATGACCCGGCTCACGTCTTCTTTTGGATGACCCCTGAGGGACTGCCAGATGGCACTGTGCTCACTGTCAACGGGACGTATGCTCACCCCTCGCGCTTTGGCCTCATTCATGATGATCTGTCCCGCCATTACAAGGGTTTCCTTATTGGCCAGGGCGATCTCCTTACCGCTTCTTATGGCCTCGTAGGTGGGCACCAATCCGGCCGCACCCGTCATGGCGGAAATCAGGGTGTCCGCCTCCTCCAGGGTGGCCACTTCAGTATATCCATGTTCTCCGTAGAGGATCTCGGGAGGGGAGGCCCCGGTCAGACGGTTTTTCAACTCCAGGGCAACGGCTTGGTTCAGGACGGCCACCACTTTGGGTCGAAAGGCGGCTATCTGTTCCTGGAGGAGCCTTGTATTTTTGGCGGCCGTCAGTGCGACTATTCTGTAACAATCCGGGTTGGCGCGGATGATTTGGAGGGCGTTGACACCGATGGAGCCGGTGGATCCCAATATGGTGATATGCTTCATGTGCAAGTCCCCCTCCCATCTGGATGGAACTGACGCTGGCCGTGCCTTGGGTTCATCACTTTTAATCAACAATTCCAAAAAAGATATACAAAAAGAACGGGTATCGCAAATAAAAGGCCGTCGATGCGGTCAAGGATGCCGCCATGACCGGGAAGGATGTGACCGGAATCCTTTATCCCATGGTTTCTTTTTAACAAAGATTCTGACAGATCCCCAATTTGTTCCGCTGTGGAGAGCAGCATTATGAGAACGACACTATGCATATTCAACGGATGGATTGGTACCCACAGCAGGAATAGGATGCCGGCGAAAAGGCTCGACAGCAGCCCACCCATAGCGCCTTCCCATGTCTTGCCCGGGCTGATTCTTTTGTGCAGTTTGTGCCTTCCCAGAAACTTTCCCACGTAAAAGGCGCCCGTGTCCCCGGCAAATACCACCACGAGCAGAAAGAAGATCCAGGCCCGACCCCATAGGCGGAAGTGGATCAGCGCCAGCAGGGCCAGGGGAAGCGCGACATAAACCAGTCCGAAAACGCCCTTTGCCAGCTGGGAGGTGATTTTTTCATCGGGGGGAGCGGGGGATACCATGAAAATGGCCATGGGTATCAGGGCCCCCCCCAGGATGATAGCGGGGATCACAAATACCTGACGGATCTCAATGGTCAAAAACAAGAGGACCGTCAGGAGGATCTGGGATGCCAGCACGGTTTTCGGAAGTCCGGCATGGGTAAGGGCATAACATTCCAGGAGGGCGATCAATGCTGCCGCACACAGGGCGGAGTGAAAGGCCCAGGCCGGGGCATACCCCACGAGAAAGATCAAAATGGGCACGGCGATAATGCCGGTCAACCATCTTTTCAGATGCATGGCTGGAATGCTCCTCGGGCCTATTGTCCGGTCCCTGTGCTGCCGAACCGTCTTTCCCGGTGCTGGTATTCGCTGATGGCCCTCAGGTATTCCGCTTTAGTAAAGTCAGGCCACAGGGTGGGGGTGATGTAGAGTTCCGTGTAAGAAAGCTGCCAGAGTAGAAAATTGCTGATCCGGTATTCCCCGCTGGTTCGGATCAGGAAGTCCGGGTCGGGCATCCCCTGCGTGTACAGGGCATTGGAGATGAGGGTCTCGGTAATATCACTGCTGTCCAGTTCGTGATTGGCCACCTTGCGGGCGATTGCTTGAACCGCGTCTATAATCTCCTGCCTGCCGCCGTAGCTGAGGGCCAGCGTCAGGACCATATCTTGGTTCTCGCGGGTCTTTTGGATGGTATGGAGCAGAATTTCCTGGGTGGCGGCCGGGAGTTTCTCAATCCTGCCGATGGTATTCAGTTTGATCCCGTTCTCCTGCATTTCGTCCAATTCCCTTTTCAGAAATCGCCGCAGGAGCTTCATGAGCGCCTGAATTTCGTGCTGGGGCCGTTTCCAGTTCTCTTCGGAAAAGGCATACAGGGTGAGCCAACGGACTCCGATTTCACGGCTGGCGGTGACCACATCCCTCACCGTCTCGGCCCCCTTTTCGTGTCCAAACACGCGGCCGAAACCCTTTTGCCTGGCCCAACGACCATTGCCGTCCATGATAATGGCCACGTGCCGGGGTATGTTATGGGAATTTAGGGTAGTCATCCTCAAATGCACCACTGGCGGCCATATCAAAATTCGGTGATCTCTTTCTCCTTTTGAGCCGTGATGTCGTCGATTTTCTGAATAAAATCATCTGTTATTTTCTGGACTTCTTCCTGTGACTTATAAAATTCGTCTTCGGATATCTCCTTTTCGTTTTTGAGTTCCTTCAACATCTCATTGGCTTCCCGCCTGAGGTTGCGGATGGAGATCCGGCTGTCCTCGGCCATCCGTTTTGCCAGTTTCGCCAATTCCTGGCGTCTTTCCTCGGTCAAAGGGGGGATTGAGATTCGTATCAATTTCCCGTCATTCATGGGGGTAAGGCCCAATTCGGATTTCAATATCCCCTTTTCAATATCCCCGATGATGGATTGATCCCAGGGTTGGACAATGATAAGACGACTCTCCGGAACGGAGATTGAAGCCACCTGTTCAAGCGGCATCTGGGTCTCGTAGCAATCGATTTTAATCCCTTCTAAGAGTGCGGTAGAGGCCCTTCCGGTCCTGATTTTCTTAAACTCCTTTTTGAGGGCCTCCGCCGTTTTGGTCATCTTCTGTCGCTGTTCATCAAGAATTTCCTCTTTCATGCTGTAACCCCTTGTTTCAGGATATTTATGAATTTCGATCACAGTCGGGTTGATTGTAATGCGGGCGGCATCCGGTTTCATTACCCCTGGATGGAAAGCCTTTTATCGCCATAGAAGCCCGTGCCGTGGCAGGCATGCGGGAGATGGAACAGGCGCATCCTCCTGTATGCACAAACGCCGGCTCCATTGGGTGGATGCCGGACACCGGGGCTTACTGCTCAGTTTCACCCAACTGGAACCTGACAAACCGGTTGATGACCACCTTCTCGCCGGTTTTGGCGATCATATCGTTGAGCAGATCCTGAACCGTGACGTCGGGATTTTTGACAAAGGGTTGTTCCAGGAGACAGGCCTCTGAAAAGAACTTGTTGAGTTTTCCCTCCACGATTTTTTCAATGACCTTTTCCGGCTTTCCGGATTCCTTGGCCTGGGTGGCATAGATCTCGCTTTCCTTGGCCAACACGGACTCAGGGATCCTCTCCCGATCTACGGCCAATGGATTGGTGGCCGCGATCTGCAGGCACATGTCCTTGACAAAACGGGTAAAATCCTCCGTGTTGCCGGTGAAATCCGTCTCGCAATTGACTTCCAACAGGACGCCGATTTTGCCTCCGGCGTGGATGTACGCCTGTACCTGGCCGTTGGAGGTGGCCCTTCCCCCTCGCTTCTTTGCGGTGGCGATCCCTTTTTTGCGCAGGTAATCGACTGCTTTATCAATATCTCCCTCGGAGGCTGCAAGGGCCGCTTTGCAGTCCATGATGCCCACGCCGGTTTTTTCCCTTAGCTCTTTGACCTGTGATGTAGATACGCTCAATTTAAATCTCCTCTTCCGCTGCCGGAATTGTGGTTGTCGCCCATTGGACATCGGTCTGTTCGGTTCTCTGTTCCTGGTTTTCTTCACTCTCGCGGGTTTCCCCGCTTTTGGGAATAATAATGACCTCGGGACCCCCTTCCCCCGGTTCCACAGCCGCGGGTGTCTCCTCTGACGCAGCTTCCTGCTCTTTTCGCAGCCGGTCCTCTTCCCGCAAACGCTGTTCTGCAAGGGCATGCCCTTCGATGCATGCGTCTGCCATTTTCGAAGTGATCAGTCGTATGGCGCGGATCGCATCATCATTTCCAGGGATAATGAAATCGATTTCATCGGGATCACAGTTGGAATCGGCTATGGCGATCACCGGGATTTGGAGCCTTTTGGCTTCCTTAACCGCGATTTTTTCCCGTTTGGGGTCCACAATGAATACCGCTCCGGGGAGCTCATCCATGTTCTTGATCCCCCCGAGGTTTTTTTCCAGTTTAATTAGCTCTCTATCCATTTCAAGCACCTCTTTTTTGGTATAGCGATGGATAGAGCCGTCTTCTTTCATTTTTTCAAGCTGTTTCAGTCGCGCAATGCTCTTTCTGATGGTTTGAAAGTTGGTAAGGGTCCCCCCCAGCCAACGGTTGACGACAAAAAACATGCCGCAACGCTCGGTTTCCTCCACTATGGAGTCATGGGCCTGTTTTTTGGTGCCCACGAAAAGGACGGGGTAGCCGTCGGCCACTGTTTGGACCACAAAATCATAGGCCGTTTTGATGAGCCGCACCGTCTTTTGAAGGTCGATGATGTGAATTCCGTTTCGGGCCCCGAAGATGTACGGTTTCATCTTGGGGTTCCATCGGCGGGTTTGATGACCAAAATGAACGCCCGCTTCCAACAACTGTTTCATGGTGATAATCGCCATTCAATCCTCCTTGATTTGGGAGATTTTCCAAATCCCCCGGCCGGTTTTTCCTCGGTTTCAGCGTGTTTTGCACCCCGGGGCAGAGGGCACCTGGCCCACGCAAGAACCTGTGTGTTGTAACTGGAATAAAAAATTGCGCCTTGAGCTGAAATTCCTGAACTGCTACAATCCGTTCCATGAGCGTCTGAG
>JAIPDZ010000146.1 GCA_021737425.1 Deltaproteobacteria bacterium | reverse complement strand
GGTCAGATTTGGTCGTCGCGATTGAGTGAAGCCACAGAAATAGTGAACTATTTCGAGGACTTCACGATTGAGCGGCGGCCGAAGATGGCCCGAAGCTGAGATGGGAAAATGGGAAGTTATTTTTGAGTGAGCCCTTAGCACCTGCTGTTATTTGAGATATGGCCAAAACCACTCAAAATTCCCACTCCTCTCCGGAGGCGGTGATCACCACCCATATCAACGCCGATTTTGATGCGCTTTCATCCATGCTGGCCGCCAGCAAACTCTATCCGGACGCCACCATGGTGTTCCCCGGAAGTCAGGAAAAAGGCCTCCGGGATTTCTTTTTGCATTCCACGTCCTACCTATTTGATTTTTCAAAGATAAAACACATCGATATCCATCAGATAAAGCGGCTGATTCTGGTGGATACCCGGCAGAAAAGCCGCATCGGCAAGTTTGCCCAACTGGTGGGGAAAAAGGGGGTGGAAATCCACATCTACGATCACCACCCGGATTCCTCAGACGATATCAGAGGGGATGTGGAAATGGTGGAAAAACTGGGCTCCGCCACGGCCCTGCTCACCCGCCTGATCCGGGAACGGGAGATCCGCATCTCACCCGATGAAGCGACCATCATGTGTCTGGGGATACATGAAGACACCGGATCCTTCACCTTTTCCTCCACCACCAGTCAGGACTACGAGGCCGCAGCATGGCTGACCCGACAGGGGGCCAACCACAATATCATTTCAGACATGATCACCAGGGAATTGACCGCCGAGCAGGTATGGCTCTTAAACGACCTGACCCGGGCCGCCACCAAGCGGGTGATCAACGGGGTGGAGATCGTTATCAGCAAGGTGATCCGGGACGAATATATCGGGGACTTTGCCGTGCTGGTCCACAAGTTCATGGAAATGGAAAACCTGGACGTGGTATTTGCCATGGCCCAGATGGAGGACCGCATTTATGTGGTGGCGAGAAGCCGGATAGAGGAGGTCAACGCCGCGGAAATCGCCCTGGCCCTGGGCGGCGGCGGGCATCCCCAGGCGGCCTCTGCCACCATCAAGAACAAGACCCTGATTCAGGTGGAGCGGTCCCTCCAGGCCCTGTTGAACAGTCGGGTAAGCCCGGCCCGGCAGGCCAGACACATGATGTCTTCACCGGTCATCCATATTTCCTCCCGGGCCAGCGTCAAGGAGGCCTCCAATCTCATCACCCGCTTCAATATCAATGTGCTTCTGGTGATCGATGAGGGCGTTCTCAAGGGATATGTGACCCGGCAGATCGTGGAAAAAGCCATCTTCTTGGGGCTTGGAGACCTCGAGATAGAGGAATATATGCACATTGAATTCACCACCGTGGAGCCGGATACCCCCTTGAAAGAGGTTCAGGAGTTCATTATCAAAAACAGGCTCAGGGTCCTTCCGGTGGTGGAGCACGGAAAGGTTCAGGGGGTGATCACCCGTACCGACCTCCTCAACATACTGGTGGGAGAACCGGTGATTCCCGAGTTTTTATATCACTCCAAAAACGCCTCCCAGTTTGTACGAAAAAAATCCATGGCCGGGATCATGAAGGAACGGCTGCCCGGTCAGGTGGTGGACCTGCTTAAAGCCATCGGCCAGGTGGCGGATTCACTGGGCTACAACGCCTATATCGTAGGGGGGCTGGTCCGGGATATTTTCCTCAAAAGAGAAAACCTGGATATGGACGTGGTCATTGAGGGGGATGGCATTGAATTCGCCCACCAGTTTGCCGACCAGCATGAGGTTCGCGTAAAAAGTCACCAGAAATTCGGAACTGCCGTGCTGGTCTTTCCAGATGGATTCAAAGTGGACGTGGCCACCGCGCGAATGGAGTATTATGAATCTCCGGGCGCTCCCCCCATTGTGGAAACCAGCTCATTAAAGTTGGACCTGTACCGTCGGGATTTCACCATAAACACCCTGGCCATAAAACTGAACCGCCGACATTACGGTACGTTGATCGATTACTTCGGGGGGCAGAAGGACCTCAAAGAAAAGGTCATTCGCGTATTACACAACCTCAGCTTTGTGGAGGACCCCACGCGCACGCTGCGCGCGGTGCGATTTGAACAGCGATTCGGCTTCACCATCGGCAAACTGACCCTGGCACTGATCAAGAATGCGGCCAAAATGAACTGGTTCGAAAGTCTCGCCTCGAGACGAATCTTCCAGGAGCTCAAATTGCTGCTCAAGGAAGACGATCCGGTGAAGGGCATAAAACGAATGGATGAACTGGACCTCTTGGGACTGCTCTCCCCCCAAATCCAGCTCACTGAATCACTCTTGGCGCTCTTGGAAGAGATCAAGCGGGTCACCGCATGGTATCATCTCCTTTTTCTGGAAGAGCCTCTGGAACAGTGGAAGACATACTGGTACGGGCTCACCAGTCCGCTCAACAGCCAGCGCTACCGGCAACTCGCGCCTCTTATGGGATTCAAAGGGCCGGAGGACCCCAAAAGGGAAAGCCAGAGGGACCGGGGGAACGGGCTCCTCAATTTCCTATACCGGTTTAAGGGAAGTAATTATGAACTCTATACATCCCTCATCTCTTATGATACAGAGATATTGCTTTACCTGATGGCCAGGACCGACAGTGAAAAGGTAAAGAGACTCATATCCCACTATTTCACCCGGCTGAAAGGGACCGAGATCCTGACCAAGGGAGAAGACCTCATTCAAGCCGGTTTTCAGCCCGGACCCCTGTTCAAAGAAATTTTTGATCGACTCTTAGAGGCCCGGCTGAACGAACAGACCAAGACGAAGACCGATGAGCTCCATCTGGTAAAGCGGGAATTCGGTGACAGGCTGACCCCCACCCCCGGGTGAGGCCGGTCTTCATGGGGGAAATAAAAAGATCCCCATGCATAGACCACCGAATCCCATAACCAGCAGGAAAACGGATGATTCCGGCCATGCGGGGATTTTGTCCAACGCCCTGATGGGGCGTGGGGGGAATATCAGAGGCATACACACGAAAGGGGATGGGAGATAGATGAAACAAGGAAAAATCGTAAGCGGAATGCGGCCCACCGGAAAAATGCATCTCGGTCACTTGCACGGGGCCCTTTTAAACTGGAAGCATCTTCAGGAAACATACCACTGCTACTATTTTATTGCAGACTGGCATGCCTTAACCAGCGAATACGCCCATCCCGACATTATCAGGGAAAGCACTTATGACATTATCATTGACTGGATCTCGGTGGGTCTGGATCCGGAGGTCTCCACCTTTTTTATCCAATCCGATATCAAGGAACACGCCGAATTATACGTCCTGTTTTCCATGATCACTCCCCTTCCCTGGCTGGAGCGAAACCCCACCTATAAAGAGCAGCTTCGGGAGCTGACCCAGCGGGACCTTTATACCTATGGGTTTTTGGGCTACCCGGTCCTGCAGGCCGCGGATATCCTCATGTACAAGGCCAACGGGGTTCCGGTGGGAGAAGATCAGGCCCCCCATGTGGAGCTGACCCGGGAAATCGCGAGACGCTTCAACCACCTCTATGGTGAGGTCTTCCCGGTACCGGACGTCCTTTTGACCCCCATGTCCAAATTGCTGGGCATGGATAGACGCAAGATGAGCAAGAGTTACGGCAACGCCATATTCCTCACCGATTCAGACCAGGAGATTGACCGCAAGGTGGGGCAGATGATCACCGATCCCCAACGGGCCCGGAAGGATGACCCAGGCGACCCGGACGTATGCAATGTATTCTCATTCCATGAGATCTATACGGAAGCGGAAAAGGTGCGGGAGATCAAGGCGGCGTGTCCCGCGGCCCGGATCGGCTGCGTGGGGTGTAAAAAAATCATGGCCGAAAGCCTTAAAAAGGGTCTGGAGCCTGTACGGGCCAAAAGAAAGGAATTGGAGTCCAACATGGACAAGGTGAAAGACATCATGGCCGACGGAAACGGCCGGGCCAGGGCAGCGGCGAGAGACACCATGGAAGCGGTCAGGGAGGCAGTGAAGATCTGAAGCCCCTACGGGAGTTGGGACTGCTGATCCGGGGAGGGTATTATTGCTCAACCGACTTGAGGGGAAACGTGGCCGGATGATATGGATTATGAAGTAAAATTGGAGATATTCGAAGGGCCCCTTGACCTCCTTCTTCATCTTATCCATAAAAATGAGGTGGATATCTTTGACATCCCCATTGCCACCATTACCCGCCAGTACCTGGAGTATATCGACATGATGCGGGCCCTCAACATCAGTGTGGCCGGGGATTTCTTGATGATGGCCTCCACCTTGATCCACATCAAATCAAAGATGCTCCTTCCGGGTCCCCAGGATGAGGAAGAGGAGGACCCCCGCCTGGAAATCACCCGCCCGCTTCTGGAGTATATGCAGCTCAAAGAGAAGGCTCAGGAACTTTCAGACCGGGAAATCCTGGGCAGAGACGTATTTTCCAGACAGCCTCCGCCCATACAGGAGCAGCTGGATGCAGAAGGCCCCCAGCTGGATGTGAGCCTTTTTCAACTCATGGATGCATTCAAACGCATCATGGATCGAACCCGATCGGGTGCCGAGCTCACCCTGCAGGTGGAGAGATGGTCGGTCAAGGAAAAGGCCCAATTGATCATCGAACGCCTGAAAAAACAGGACACCCTCTTTTTTCATGAACTGTTCAGCGACGACCGTAGTGTTTCCGAACTCATTGTGAGTTTTCTGGCCCTCCTGGACCTGGTCCATTCAGGTCTTATAAAGGCGTTTCAATCGTCTGAGGGTCATCCCATTCAAATCAAGGCATCGTTTCATCAAGATATGGCGAACGGTGAGCAACACCATGGAAAAGCCCCTGAAACTGATCATTGAGGCCCTTTTGTTTGCAGCGGACAAGCCCCTGAGTGCCCGGGAGATCCATAATGCGTTCCCTGAGTTCTCCCCATCAGACATCACTGCGGCCTTGAACGCACTAAGGGCGGACTACGACCAAATGAAGCGGAGTTTCACCCTCCATGAGGTGGCCCAGGGGTATCAGATCCGTACCAGATCTGATTATGCCCCCTATGTCCTCAAGATGCTTAGGAGTTCGCCGGCCAGACTTTCCCGGGCCGCCATGGAAACCCTGGCCATCGTGGCCTACAAACAGCCCATCATTCGACAGGAGATCGAGCGGTTTCGAGGGGTGGACGTGGGAGGGATCCTCAGGACCCTCCTGGAAAAGGATCTGATACGCATTGTGGGGCGTAAGGACCTTCCGGGAAGACCGCTGGTGTACGGCACCACCCGGAAATTTCTGGAGGTGTTCAATCTCAAAGATCTCCAATCCCTTCCCAGACTAAAAGAGATAGAAGAACTTGAATCCGACGAAGCACAACCGCCGCGACAAGGATCAGAGACGGCAGTACAAGGCGAAGAAGAGGAGCCAGAAACCCCGGCCCCATCCGGCGAAGAGGAGAGTTCCTCCGTCACCGACTGAGGACCGTTTCCCCGGCCGACCCCTGAGTGAGTCCGGTGTGGATGTCTCCAAGCCCATGCGGGTCAATCGCATCCTCTCTCTCGCCGGGCTCACCTCGAGACGAAAGGCCGACGAATGGATCCGGAAAGGCCGGGTCACGGTCAACGGCCGACCGGTCCGGGCCTTGGGGGCCACGGCCCTATGGGGCAAAGACTTCATCGCAGTGGACCATCAGCCCATTCCAAGGCCGTCCGACAGACTGTATCTTATGCTCAACAAGCCCTTTGGCGTGGTCTGCACCCTCCATGATCCAGAACAAAGACCCCGGATAACCGACCTCATCAAAGACATCCCGGTCAGGGTCTACCCGGTGGGACGCCTCGATTTTGACAGTCTGGGGCTCATACTCCTCACCAATGACGGGGAATGGGCCTACCGCCTGAGCCACCCCAAGTATCAGGTACCCCGGACCTACAAAGCCACCGTCTCGGGACGGATCACGGAGGAGGCCCTGAGCCGGTTAAGAAAGGGGGTGTCACTGGAGGATGGACCCAGCGGGCCGGCAAAAGCCGACCTTATCAAAGGGGGGAGCGAGCAGAGCATGGTCAGGATCACCATTACCCAGGGCAGATCCCGCCAGGTGCGGCGCATGCTGGACGCGGTGGGATTCAAGACCCTGCAGCTCATGAGGACCGCCTTCGGCACCCTCACCCTGGGCGAGTTGAAGGTGGGCCGATATCGCCATCTCACCCAAGACGAACTGACGGCCATGCGAAAACTGGTGAAATTGGGATAACTTTTTTGTTTACACAGACCCCATGCATGTTGTATAGAAGGATTTTTACGTAGATGTGACAAATTGATCGGGCGGTTAACTCAGCGGGAGAGTGCCATCCTCACACGGTGGAAGTCCGGGGTTCAAATCCCCGACCGCCCACCATTTAAATGAAAATCAGGGGGTTACGCTATTGGGCGGACCCCCTTTTTTTGTCCAAAATAGGGGTAAATTTGGGTGCAAAATAGGTGCAAAATGTCTTGATAGGGAGGCGATCAGAGCAGCCAGCTTAAATGCCTGTTTGTGGGAATTGATCAAGAGGTAGGGAGGAACCGAAAAAATATTAGAGGCCGGGGGAGTCGAACCCCCGCCACATGACCTAACCTATTAATTTTGTTGGGTGTGATTTTGGGGTGAACAACGAGTGATCGAAAAACGGCGAACCTAAAAGGTCCTATTGTTTTTAGCTGTGAGAAGTATTGTATTTTCGGATAAGCCAACATCAAGGCTACCACGGACTAATTTAAAGGACATATTCCCCTTCCTGCCCAAAATCAATAATACACTTTCTTTCCCCCCCTCCTCATCATCAATGCCCGACGAAATGTCATCTAATGTCACTTTGTCTAATTCGGTTTTTATTTTTGCCCTAAGGCGTCTAAATATATTTTTTGCCTGAATCTCATTTTGTCCCCAAAAAAAGACCCCAATATCTATGAGCTTTTCCTTCCTGAATATATAAACAGAAGATATTGAGCACCCATAGTGATGTTCAAGAAAACGATTATTACCTTCAAAAGTATAGGTGGTAATTCCTCGATAAGATTCAATATTTTGGAGTTTTGCTGGGAAATTGGGGTCATCTAAGATTCTTTGTAACTCCTCAAAACTATAGCCCCAAGGGACCCCGAGAAATTCCTTCTCTGGATCCCCTGTAAAAATTAGTCTGGCTCTACATGAAGAAGTTAAAGCCAACAGCAAAACTAAAAGGCTAACGGTAAAGATTGTATGCGGAGTGAAGCAAGATTTCCCCACAATTTGGCCAAGATGGTGGTGTGCTTCATTCCGCATACAATCTTTACCGCTTTTTTAAAAATTCTATAGTGGGAAGTTCCAATTTCGTTTATCAAGCTGGAAAAAGCATTTTCTGAAAATGGCTTGATCTTTGGTATTCTCATACTCATTCCTCTTTGCACCACATACCCCGGCTACTTCTTCACCGCCCTTCAAGTCTTTATTTTATAAAAGAGGTAGTCCATCTCCAATGTTTTTTCAACCGGTTTTCCAAAAAACTCATTGACTCCCCACATCTTTTGGCTTATGCTAACTCAAAATTACGATAAATGCTTTCGTAGTTGACACTTCCAACATAAAGACATAACCCCGCCTAATTAAGGAGTGAGCTCCCATGACACTCACTAAAGTCGGCCTCATCAAAGCTGTTAGGTGTCCTTTCCAAGATCAAACCTGCACAACATGAATGCCTGATAATGCTTTGTTCAAAGGAGGGTGTAGCATGCCAATTATTAGCGGGATTATTTCGTTTCTGCTTGTTTTTGTGTTACCAAGATATGTAACAAGTATTCCTTCAACTCCAAAGGCAATGATAATAAAACTGGTGATCTTCGTTATCCTCTGGTTTATCGTGCACCATATGTTCAGTAGCGGGTCAAAAAATTGATGCGTTTATAAAAAGCTCTATTCACTTTATTAGCTCTATTTTTTTCATGAATAAGGATAGCGAAAATAGAATCAGTCCATCCGATCATACCGATCATATTTATAATGATAAATCCTATCATAGAAACATGATTATCATTCTCACTATCAGTCTTCTTTTTCTAATGATGTGTTTCGGTGCAATAATGCCAGACTCAGAGAAGCTTGAATTAAAGGGCTTTAAAATTCTAAATTTCTCCAAGGCAATCGCAGCTGGATATTTAATTTGGATCTATTTATATTTTAAATTTTACCAAAAATATTGGACTGGTATAAAAAAAGATATTTCAAAATTAAAAGAACAAATTTTTAAACAAAATATAGCATTCAACATATTAGTAGAAACACATGAAAGACATGACCATAATTTTGATTGGTTTTATATTCACTCTCTGCACCTTAGTCCTATAATGGAATTTTGGATATCTTATTCTCCCGTGTCGTTTTCAGAGGAAGGAGAAAGAGACCATGGAAGAAGGCATTGGGTGATCGATTTAAAGAAAAAGGGAAACCGAAAATATATATTTTCCTATTTAGTTAATGTCTATTGTAGAAGTCCTTTGGTTACTTTTTATTTTATACCAATATTGTTTCCTATTTTAGCAGGGTTTATTTGTTTTTTAAGTAATTGGCCTGGTAATTTAATGACAATTATTACAAACTGGTAGAAAATTGCATCCAAAAGAAATCAGGCATAATCTATCATTTCGAGTTTCCCAATGCGCCAACCCCTACCCCCTCTGCTCCGGCCTAACCCTCTTGATCCGCTCAAAACTCTTGGCGCCGATATACCCACCCACCCCGGTTACCAGCAGTCCCCAAAAGGCCCCCGGAAATTCAAGAACCTGGACCTTATCCGTGAACATGGAGAGGTAAGGGGCCACAATGTAATTGTTGGCCACAATCAACCCGAACAGGGCCATGAGCCCGGGCCTCCAATTCCGCTGTAACCAGCTCTGACCCTTGGCCTCGACGATGATGATGTTACTCTGCATCTCCTTCACCCTGGTTTGGGCCTCCAGGGTCCGCGCCTCCAGGTCATTAAGCTGCCTCTCGATCTCCGCCTGTTTATCCGGGGGAAGTTCCCCTGTAATGGCCTGGTGAAATTCCCGTCTAACATACGTCGTGTCGGACTTCTCCTGACTCGTGAGCAGGGCTATGTCCGGAGCAAGCGGACGGTTTCATCCCTTTGTCATTCTTATTCCGGTATAGCGTTCAGTTGGACCATTGCATCAAATATGGGAAGCCTTTGCCCTGTAAATTCTCTAACCCACTTGTCGTAAATCTCAAAGATCTTTTTGGATCGGCACAGATCGGAGATGGCGCGATCAGCAGCGAGGCGGAAATCCGCATCATTTCGTCTTACGGCAAAGGCAAACGGTTCAAAGGAAAAGACATTGGCATCAATGGCAAAGTTCATCCCGTCTGGAGCCGTTGAGGCAATGCCGATGAGGACGATCTGATCGGCGGCATAGGCATCAATCTTCTTCTTTCTGAGCGCGTCAACGCCCTCCTTTGCTGAATCGAAAAAGACAACCTCTGCTTTCGTAGAGGTTTCTTGAAGGAGATTTTTTAAAGAAATAGCGGTGGTCGTCTCTTTCACCACGCCGATTTTCTTTCCACCAAAACCGGAAGAATCACGGTTCTCATTATTTTGTAAGGTCATTAGGGAAGCGCCGGTGACAAATGTCAGTTGGGTAAAATCAACCAGTTCACTGCGGGAAAGGGTTTTGGTGGTGGCACCGCACAATATGTCGATCTTTTTGTCAGCCAGGGCCTTAAACCGATTCTCCGCCGTTATGGGAACGTATTTGACCTTTACTTTGGCGCCGATCTTCTTTTCAATCTCTTTTAAGACAAATTGACCCACTTCGATTGAATAACCATCCGGTTTTCCGTCTTTGTCTAAAAACGACATGGGGGGTTCGGACGTACGAAAGCCGATTCTGACTTGACCGGTTTCTTTGATCTGCCCAAGGGTTCCCGTGAGATCTTTGGCTGCCAGAGGACTTGCAAAAAGAACCATCAATAAAACAATTCCCAGTTTACCTCTCATCATAATTTTCTCCTCCATAATACTGCGTGAGATGAAGTGATAACTTTTTGCTTTTCCAGGAAAAATCCTAATGAAATGACACTTTCAAGTCAACACAAAAGTGATGTTCTGAACGACCCGCTGATCGGGGTTCATGCAGGCCCCTTTCGTAGACCTCCCTACGCTTTCAATAATAACACCCTTCATAAACAAATATCCGCCTGGGCGTCCTAGAGTTTCTGAGGAGGTCTCTAAAAGGCTTTCTGAGTATTACGAAACAAAAGATATACCAAATAGGGAAGATTGTCAGGCCGGCCTAAGTTGAAGTGGATCCCCTTTTCCATAACTTCTATAACGAAGATAGTGTCGCCCTGGCCTTGGGTGACTTCCGGGTGCATCTCAGCACCATCGCCTATATCCTTGACATCATTTGGGATACTTGACATGATACCCAAATTTACAAAAAGGCTGTCCGGGGTAGGTTATCCGAAAAGGGAGGAATATCTTTCATGAGAATCCTTATCGCTGATGATGATATGGTGAGCAGGAAAAAGCTGATAAAGATAATGGATACTTTCGGGCAATGCATGGTG
>JAIPDZ010000145.1 GCA_021737425.1 Deltaproteobacteria bacterium | reverse complement strand
TCCACCCCGAACCGAGTGTGAATGACAAAATAGGCGGCCTGCCCGGCATTTTCCATCAGGAGTTCTTCCTTGATGCCGTACTGTTCCACCGCGGTCCTGTCCAGGGACCGCATTTCAGATACACTGCTGACCTTCATCCTCTGCTCCTGTGTGGCAACAAGTTTTCCATTACTCTTGTGCGTGGGCTTCGGTACCTGTATCCTCCTCCAGCGACTTACAGTCTCCCCTCCAGATGGCCCTGGTAACCTTATTGTCTTTGTTCACTTCGAAATAGGTAATACAGTAGTCCATGGAATCAATGGATTGTCCGATCACATTTTCCGAGCGCTCCCCGGGTGAGCTCATGCGCGGATCAATGCGGGGCGGGTATTCGATAAGCGCAGAATGGGCCAATGGGTTCAATGTGTATTCGTCCCGGGTCTCCACATACACAAAGACCATGCTGTCATTCTTTGCATCAAACTTCCTGCCCGGATAGCCCCAGGCGTTGATCAGCTTACTGCTGTCTTCCCCCACATAGGTCTGACATAACTGGGTATAGCCTTTGGCTGTGGGAAAACGCATACTCTGGCATCCTGAAACACTTAGGCTGATGGCTGCCGTTACAAAGCAGGCCAAGGTCAACACGGTTCTCATGGGAGTCTCCTGTGAGCTTCTCTTTTTTACAAAGTCTAAGTTTGGGTCGATGGCAGACCCTTCCGCCTGGGGCCAGGGAAACCGATTCCCTTCTTCCCCTCGTTGGGTCCGGGGCCATCACCTGTCCAAGCTGAAACATCTTTCTTATGCCTCATGTTGGACCCCATGTCAATATATCTGGATGTAGATCCGGCATTGCAACCCAAAGACTTGTCTTTCTCATAGGTACCTCCTATGATATGAAAGGGGGCAAAAAGGATTTGTGGAAATCGACCTGTGGATAACGGAATCCATAATCTGAGCGCCTTTCTGAAACGCGGTGTATCGGAAGGCGTCTACCCGGGCGGCGTACTCCTGGTGGCCCACAGGGGCATCCCGGTCTTTTTCGAGGCCGTAGGCCATCGAACGCTCACCCCCCGTCCCCGGCCCGTGCACAAGGACACCGTGTTCGACCTGGCCTCCCTGACCAAACCCCTGGCCACCACCCTGGCCCTCATGAAGCTGGTGGACAGCGGAAACATCGCCCTGGATCAGCCGCTTCAGGCCCTGCTTCCCGTACCCGTTCCTGAAGACAAACAGGAGATCCCCCTGAGGGCCCTGCTCAGCCATTGCGCCGGATTTGAGCCCTGGCGGCCCTTTTATCGAAACGCGGCCCCTCCCTCTGTCACGGACAAAAAGGCCTGGGTCAGAAAACAGGTATTGGACATCCCCTTGCAGTATCCCCCCCTCAGCGCCAGTCTGTACAGCGACCTGGGCTTTATGGTGCTGGAATGGGTCATCGAAGCCCGGTCCGGAACCCTGCTCCCGGACTTTCTTCACGACCACTTTCTGGGTCCCCTGTCCTTAGAGGATATATTCTTCCGTCACATCCATGGCCCCAGCCCTTTTGAGGCCGCCCGATTCGCCACCACCGAGGAGTGTCCCTGGCGCAACCGGATGATGCAGGGGATGGTACACGATGAAAATGCCTATTTCGTAGGGGGCTATTCAGGCCATGCAGGCCTGTTCGGGACCGCTGAAGCGGTGTATGCGCTGGTGAACCTGCTGAGACAGCACTATGGGAGAGAACGGGACGATTTTTTTGCTCCCCGGACCGTTAAAACCTTTTTTTCCAGGCAAAAACTGGTGAGCGGGAGCACTTGGGCCCTGGGGTGGGACACGCCGTCTGAGTCCGGTTCCAGCTCGGGAAGGCACTTCTCAAAGGAGACCGTGGGCCACCTGGGGTTTACCGGGACCTCCATATGGATGGACCTGGTGCGGGACGTCATGGTGATTTTTCTGACCAACCGGATCCATCCCACCCGCAAAAACGAAAAGATCCGGCAATTCAGACCATTACTCCACGACCGGGTCATGGAAGCGCTGGCATTGGGCTGAGAAAGCGGTACCCCATGGGCATGGAACCGGGCACTGTCAACCCATCGCCTCTTCCTGATTTGGTTTGTCAGGCGACCGTGAAAAAAACATCCTAAAAAAGTTTGACCTTCAAACCCGGATATGCTAAACATATTAAATATCAACGTAGAAGCTGTTAGCGTTTTAAGTTTATCGGTGTCACCAACATATAATCTTCGAGGTAAATGGCTAAAATTTAAAGGTTTTTAAGGGATGAGCGTAGAATAATCCTGTTTATGGAGGTTGAGGTATGGATGTGAAATCAAAATTGTCAGGAGTCGTGGGCGCGGAACATTTTTCAGAGGATCCGAATCAGCTTCAGGCCTATGCCACGGATTTCAGTTACACGGCGCCGGGTGCCCCCGCCTATGTGGTGAAGCCGGCAACCTCCGAGGAGGTGTCTCAGATTGTCAACATCTGCAATGAGAACCGCATCCCTGTGGTGCCCTGCAGTTCCAAGGTGCATTTCTTCGGGGCCTCCATCGCAAAAGAGGGGGGGGTGGTTTTGGATATGTCCAGGATGGACCATATCTTTGAAATCGACCCTGAAAACCGACGGGTGCGATTTGAAGCAGGTGTTTCCTGGGAAACAATGACCCGGGCATTGGAGAAGGAGGGCTTCAGGGTCATCATGCCCCTGACCCCGCCGGCACAACGCTCGGTACTCACAGACTTCATGGAGCGGGAAGAGCCCACCAACCAGGTCTATGACTATGGAGAGCCGCTCCAGGCCATGGAAGTGGTCTGGCCCACGGGTGAGATTTTCAGGATGGGCTCGGCAAGCGTCAACGGTTATCCCGAATCCATGGCCAAGGGAGGCAACCCGTCCGGTCCCGGCCTTGATTTTTACCGCTTCTTCCAGTGCGCTCAGGGCACCATGGGGGTGGTCACCTGGACCAACCTGAAGATCGAGTCCATTCCCAAAAAAGACAAGGTCCTCTTTGCCCCCATTCATGATCTCAATTATGCCGTGGATTTTCTCTACCGGATCCTGCCCAGACGGATCGGTCAGGAGGTCCTTCTCCTCAACAATGTGGACCTGGCCGCCATACTGGCAGAAGACTGGCCGGGGGACTTTGAGAAGTTCAAGGCCTCCCTTCCCCCATGGACTCTGATCCTGGTGGTCAGCGGACTTTTGAGAAGGCCGGAGGAAAAGATCGCCTATGAGATGAATTTTCTGACCCAAGTGCTCAAAAACGAATTCCAGGACCTGACCCTGGGAGAGAACCTGCCCGGGTTTCCGGGGCTTCGAAACCAGATCCTGCCCATACTCCGAAGACCCTGGCCGGCGGATAAGCCCCATTGGCGGACCCGGGTGAAGGGCGCCAGCCAGAGCCTGTTTTTCCACACCAGGCCCCAATTGGCGGGGCAGTTCGTGGACCTGGTCCAGGCCGTGGCGTACGAGCACGGGTATCCGGTGAGCGACATGGGCATGTATATCCAGCCCATTGAACACAACCGGGCCTGCAGGCCGGAGTTCACCTTGTTTTATGATCCAAAAGACCCAGAAGAGACGGCCGCCGTCCGGGACCTGTACTGCGATTTGGCCAAGACCTGCCTGAGCGAAGGAGCGGTGTTCACCCGGCCGTACGGCGATCTGGCCCCCATTGTGTATGAAAAGGCCGCCTCCTATGTCGCTCATCTCAAGAGGCTGAAAAAGGTCTTTGACCCGAACAATATTATGAACCCAGGGAACCTGTGCTTCTAAGGAGGGGTGAAATCATGGCGCAACAACCCAATATCAGATACTACAAGCCCAAAGAGGAATTCAGTCTGGATATCAGAGACATTGAGAGTTTTGTCTACGATATGAGCCGGTGCATCAAGTGCAAGGGGTGCACCTGGGTGGACCACACCTACATGCCCGGGGCCAAGTTCATGACCCGCTGCCCCAGTGCCACCCTGTATGAGTACGATGCCTATGGCGCCTACGGGAAACTGAGGATCGCCCACGGCATGGTGGAGGGCAAAGTGGATTGGAATGAAACAGCCTTGGAGATCGTGTACGCCTGCACCCTGTGCGGGGCCTGTGACGTGGGCTGCAAGCGAAACCTGGACCTTGAGATTGAACTTACCCTGGAGGCCCTCCGGGTCAAGGCCGTAAGAGATGGGGTGGGGCCCATGCCCGCCCACAAGAAGATCGCAGAGAATATTCAAAAGCAGCACAACATGTACGGCTCCCCCCACGACAAGCGGAGTGCCTGGGTCCCCCAGGATGCCCCGCCTGCGGACAAGGCGGATCTCCTTTATTTTGCCGGATGCGCAGCCTCTTACGTAAACCAGGAGATCGCCCAATCCACGGCCAGGATATTCAAGGCGGCCGGCACTCCATACATGCTGATGCCGGATGAATGGTGTTGCGGCAACACGGTCTTCTCTGTGGGCATGTTTGACGAGGCCAAGGCCATGGCCGAGCGCAACATCGAAGAAGTCAGAAAAACAGGGGCCAAGACCCTGGTCACCAGCTGCGCCGAGGGATACCGGATGTGGAAAGTGGATTATCCCAAACTCCTCAACATGGCCACCGAGGATCTGGGGTTTGAGGTGCTTCACCTGGTGGAGTTCGTGGACGAGAAGGTGAAGAACGGCGCTTTAACGCTCACCAAGCCTTTGGACACCAGGCTGACCTATCACGATGCCTGCAGTCTCAGCCGCCTGAGCGAGCCCTGGACCCCCTATACCGGAAAACGGGGCTGGATGGGATGCGTGGAGCCCAGACTCAAGCGGCGCCGGGGCGCCAACGGGGTCTATGCCCAGCCCAGGGAGATCCTCCAGGAGATACCGGGAGTGGACCTGATCGAAATGCCCAGGACCCGGGAAAACGCCTACTGTTGCGGTGCGGGGCGAGGCACCAAAGAGGCCTTTCCCGAACTGGCCCAATTTTCTGCCAATCACCGGCTCGAGGAGGTAAAGGAGATCGGCGCCGAGACCCTGGTGTCTGCCTGCCCCTTTTGCAAGAACAATTTCAATCAGGCCGTCAGGGACAACGGCGATCCTGTGCAGGTCATGGACATTTCAGAAGTCATCTGCGCATCCATTGAAGCCTAAGGCGTAAGGAGGAGAATCATGGCCATACCCAAAGAAATATACAAGGTTTTTGAATCCATCGTGGGACCCAAATACGTCTCCGATGACCCGGTGATTTGTGAGGCATATCGAAGCGGACCCGGCGGGTACGAAGACGGTCTGGGCTATGAGAGGGTGATGACCACCATACCGGGGGCCGTTATCATGCCCAAGACCACCCAAGAGGTTCAACGCATCGTGAAGGTCTGCTATCGGAAGGACATCCCCTATGTCCCTTATAGCACGGGCTTTTACGGGCCGCGCTCCCATCCCCATGTGGAAGACGCCCTGCTGATCGACCTCAAGCGCATGAATGATTTCATCCTGGATGAAAAACACTTCTATGTGGAGGTGGGACCCGGAATGGTCTATTCCCCCATTCAGGAAGAGTGCATGAAACACGGCGCCTATGTGGTCATCGGCGGGGGCGGGGCCCAGGCCTCTGCCATCGCCAATCTGATCGGGGACGGCTGGTCCCCCCTGAGCCACCGGATCGGGCTTCCCCACCGGAGAATCCTGGGGACCGAGGTGGTGATGCCGGACGGCGAACTGCTCAAGACCGGATCCCTGGCCACCGGCGAGGATCCCTTTTGGGGGGAGGGGCCCGGCCCGGATCTGAGGGGGCTCCTCAGGGGATATACCGGGCTTCGGGGATGCCTGGGAATCGTCACCCGGATGGCCATCAAGACCCTTCCCTTTCAGCCGGAACGGCTGGAGCCCACGGGCATTTCCCCCAATACGGCCCTGGCCCTTCCTGAAAACCGGATCAAATGGATCAACTTTACGGTGCCCTCCAAGGAGGCCCAGGTCCAGGCCATGAAGGAAATCGGTCATGCGGAGATCGGGGGGGCGGTCACCAAAGTGCCGCTGTTCTGGCGGGCCATTGCCAAGGCCGAGTGCAAGGAGGAATTCTGGGACATCTGGGGCAAGGAGACTCCGGAATCCATCGCCAACTTTTTCATTGTCCGCGTGCTCCTCATCGGGTTCACCTCCGAAGAACAGATGGCATATGATGAAAAGGTCCTGATGGACATCATGGAACCCCTGGGAGGAGTGGCGCGCCGTACCAAGCCCTCGGACGAGTCCTGGATCAAAAACGCCGACTCCGCCGGCATGTGGCTCATGTGCGGGGGGTACGTGTCGGTGGATTATGTCATCGAGACCCTGTCCCAGTCCACGGAGCATGGATCCTCCTATGCGGAGTTGAAGAAAAAGTACACGCCGCCCCTGATGCCGGATTACGGCGATCCGGGATGGTTCCAGAGTTTTGAGCTGGGTCACCAGGGGTACTCGGAATTCCTGATCTACTGGGACCCGGACGACGATACCCATCCTGTGGACCAGTTTTATGTGGATACCTCCAAGATGAACATTAAAAACCGGTACTACACCTCGCTCCTGGGACCCCACCAGCCCCTGTACCTCACCGGGCCCAAATACGGGCCCAATTATCATGAGTTTTTATTGAAGGTAAAGGATGAATTCGATCCCAAATGGATGTCCCATCCACCGGTGCCCCTGGCCCACGACGTGTTTGTGGAACGGTCGCCCTGGATGCATCCCATGAAGGACTGGGAATCCCCAGGGGATCTCCCGAAATAAACGAGAATGCAGGGGGTACAAGAGGGCGACTTGGATGTTGCATTTATATCCGGAAAAGTCGCCCTCTTTGTAAACCCTCCTTGGGGAAGATCAACTCTCGAGAGGTGTAAGCGGTCAGGGGCAGCACCCGGCCGGAACGCGAACCCAAAACCACCAACCCTACTAAGGAGGAAACCCTGGGCCATGGGCGACTACGAAAACGATCTCAGTACCGATGAGAAAATCATCATGGCACTGGTTCGTGCGGCGGAACAGTACAAGAAAGAGTCCGGAGACATCTTCAGGAAGTACGGCCTGACCTTCTCCCAATATAACGCCTTGAGGGTGCTGGACGCGTCGGCCCACGGACGGAGCACCATCACCAACGTCTCCAGGACCATGCTCGTTTCCGGCGCCAATATGACAGGGGTGGCCAAGAGGCTGGAAAAGGCCGGATTCCTCTACAGAAAAGGCGATCCCAGCGATGAGCGGCTTACCCTGCTGGTCATCTCCTCCAAGGGCAAAGAAACCCTGCAGCAGATTTCCAGGGAAAAGGACCGATTCGTAGAAGACTATCTCTCCGGATACTCGCCTGAGGAAAAGGGCATGTTTTTTTCCATGCTCAAAAAAGTCATCAAAAAACGCCCCCAGCGCAGGGCCGCCTAACCTTTTGCGGATCTCAGGTTATGTCTGAAAAACGGGGGAAATATCCTTGACAGTCGGTAGTCGCACCATCCAGACAAGGCAAATGAACATCCGCACCTTTGTCCACAAACTTACAGAAGCGGAATTTTTGATCCCCTCGTTTCAGCGGGAGTTTGTATGGCGCCCTGAAGACATCATCAGGCTCTGGGACAGCCTGTACCGGTTTTATCCCATTGGAAGCATCCTGTACTGGAAGACTCCTATCCGGCTTCATATTCATCGGGAGTTGGGGGGGTGGATCCTTTCAGACCGTCACCAAGCCGTGAAGGAGCGAAAAGAGTGGGTGTATATCCTGGATGGTCAACAGCGGGCCACGTCCCTCTTGGTCTCCCTGTTTGGCCTGAAAACCAGGGGAGAGGGACAAAAGGCCTGGGGCGATGCCCTGTTTTTTGACGCCACCACAGCGACCTTTTTTTTTGAAAAGGCATTGAACCGGCGGCGGCGGGAGATCAATGACGCCTTTCTCATCAGGCTCGGGGACGCACTGGACACGGCTCCGGACCAGGATGAAGACCTGGAGTCAAAACCCGGATACCTGCCCTTCATCAAAGACAATCTCCGGCAATTGCACCGGGTATTTACCGATTACAACCTGTCTCTGATTCGGCTCCAAGGGTATGACATTCCTGCGGTGCGGGAGATCTTCGAACGGATCAATCAGGAAGGCAAGGAATTGACATCCATGGACTTGATGATCGCCCGGACCTTTCAGGACTATGCATACCTGGTGGAGGATGATCTGTAACCTGCCTCTCCCTCCAGGGGACAAAAAGGCAGGCCCTGCCAAACAGGGCCACCCATTATTTCTTCTTCAGGTCATTTAGAATCTTCTCAGGGGTGATGGGAAGGTCCTTGCACCGGTATCCGGTGGCATGGAAAACCGCGTCGGCAATGGCCGGGGCAGTGGGAGAAACCAGGCCCTCACCCGCCTCCTTGGCCCCCATGGGGCCTTCCTCTTCATAGGTCTCAATGCATACGGATGCACCCGGCGGCATATCCATGGCGTTGGGCATTTTATAGTCCAGGAAGGTGGTATTGAGGGTCTTCCCCTCTTCCATGACAAACTGCTCTGACAGGGCATACCCGAGTCCCATGTGGATGGATCCCTCCAGCTGCCCTTCCACGGCCATGTGGTTGATGACCGTTCCGCAGTCATGGGCCGTCCACATCTTCTCCACGGTGACCTGCCCGGTCTCCATGTCCACATCCACCTCGGCCACCTGGGCCCCGAAACTGAATGCGGGGGTGACCAGGCCCTTGCCCCGGGGGGTGTAAGACCCGCGGGCCACCAGGGGTTCGCCCCGGTTGGCCTTTTGCACCAGGGACACGGCCTCACCGAAGGTCATCCCCTTGTCCGGCCTCCCCTTGGGATACACCATGCCGTCCTTGCATTCAAAGTCATAGATCACATTGAGCTTGCGGTCTGCGGAGACCGCCCCGAAGATCTGCTCCTTGATTTTCCGGGCCGCATCGATCACCGCGTTCCCGTTCATGAGGGTCACCCGGCTCCCCCAGGAGCCCAGATCCGCCTGGGGGGTCATGGCCGTATCCGCCGAAGTGATCCGGATATCCTCCATGCGCAACCCCAGCTCCTCGGCTAGGATCATTTTGACGGCCGTGTTGGATCCCTGGCCGATATCCGTGGCCATGGTGAGGAGATGGACGGTCCCGTCGTCAAAGGCCCGCACCTCGGCCGCTGAAAACGGAAACTGGGTATTGAACCAGTTGAAGACGCCCCCGGAGATAAAGCTGTAGCAACCCACGCCCACGCCCTTTCCGGCCTTCATATTCTTGCGCTTGCGCTTCCAGTTGCTCATCTTGGCCACTTCCTTGAGGGATTCGATGAATCCGCAACTGGATATGGTGGCCACGTCCGGGATGGTGTCCCCGGTCACCTGGGCGTTCTTGATCCTGAGATCGATGGGATCGAGCCCCATGTCCTGGGCCGCGATGTTCATCTGGGACTCTGCGGCAAACAGGGACTGGGGGGCCCCGAATCCCCTCATGGCGCTGGCCGGGGGTTTATTGGTGTAGACATGTTTTCCAATGAACCGGTAATTGGGATACCGATACAGCATGGCCCCGAAATTGCCGCACAAAAAGGTGGCCGTAGGCCCCATGGCATTGTAGGCCCCGCCATCCAGCATGATCTCCAGGTCCTTGGCCATCAGGGTCCCGTCCTTCTTGAATCCCACCTTGGACTTGAGGGTCATGGGATGACGCCGTCGCCCGGTGGCCAGTTCTTCTTCCCGGGTCAGGGTGAACTTGACCGGCCTTCCGGTCTTCCGGGCCATAAAGGCCGCACAGAATTCCCAGGGCCGCAGTTCCATCTTGCCGCCGAATCCGCCGCCCACATGGGGGACGATCACCCGGATGTCGTTTTCCCGAAGCCCCATGGTGGAGGCCAGAAGACACTGGACAATGTAAGGGGTCTGCGTAGAGGTCCACAGGGTGATGCGGCCGTCCAGATCGGTCTGGGCCACACAGGAACAGGGCTCCAGATAGGCGTGGCTCACCGCGTGGACCGTAAAGGTGTCCTCTCGAACATAATCCGACGCCTCAAAGCCATTTTGGATATCCCCGTACTGGATCTTGCGATCCACGCTGATGTTGGTGGGCGTCTCCTCGTGCAGGACCGGGGCCCCCTTTTTGGTGGCGGCTTTGACATCAAAGGCGGCGGGCAACTCCTCATACTCCACTTCCATCAACTCCAGGGCCTCCCGGGCGGTCTCCTTGTCCACGGCCGCCACCGCGGCCACCTCATCCCCGATGAACCGCACCTTATCCACGGCCAGGGGGTATTCGTCCTGGGTGGCCGGAAAGAGCCGCCAGTTGCCATAGCGAATCTTGGGGGTATCCTCTCCGGTGATCACGCACTTGACGCCGGGCAGGGCCGCGGCCTTCTTGACATTGATGCGTTTGATGCGGGCATGGGGCAGAGGACTTCTCAACAGTGCGCCATGGAGCATGCGCGGGAGTTTGATGTCATCGGCATACACGGCCGTTCCGGTGGCCTTGGCCTCCCCGTCGGTCCTCGGAACATTCTCTCCAATAATAGTAAACGATTTCATGTGCATATCCTCCTCTACCCTTTGGCCTTCCGGGCCCGCTCCAGGGCCTCGTTCAAGGCTCTTTTGGTCAATACCCGGACCAT
>JAIPDZ010000144.1 GCA_021737425.1 Deltaproteobacteria bacterium | reverse complement strand
CGGGCCATCTTCGGCCGCCGCTCAATCGTGAAGTCCTCGAAATAGTCCACTATTTCTGTGGCTTCACTCAATCGCGACGACCAAATCTGACCCAAATCTGAGCGTCAATTCTGTGAATTTATTTTTGAGTGAGCCCTTAAGGGTTGATGAAAAGGGCTATCAAAAACCCGAATTCCGACGGATAACAAATATTTTCGCAGTATAAAGAGAGCTTTCAAATAAGATAAAGCATGTATTTTAGACCATGAAATGCAGTAGAAGAAGCGAACGTCTGATATTACGTCAAAAAATCAACAAGTTATAAATCCGACTTTCTTTTATATGAAAAAAATGGAGTTGCATCGTATATCCCTATAGGGCTTGATACCCTACCCAAAAAGAATATCGATCCATTTATGGGCCATATCGGGCCAAAGCCATTAGTCAATTTGCGGGCTACCGGTTACATTACACCCATCAAAGTTACAGATCGTAACACTACACTCCGATTTGTTAGAACATACACATTCTACCTTATTGGCCGCGATGATTTGATGTGGCAATATTCCAAACGAGACTCCAAAAAGGTTCCTAAAATTTGAGAGGTTTTTAAGATGGTTAAGGATCCGGTTTGCGGTATGGAGGTGGACGAAGGGAAGACCCAATACAGCACCCGCTACAGGGGTGAGACCTATTTTTTCTGCAGTGAGGATTGTGACGGAAGGGTTCCGAGGTATAAAGGTTCAAGGGTTCAAAAAAGTTCCAAAGTTCGAAGGCTTCAAGGTTCGACACGGCCTAAAGTCCACAAACAATAAGCCAGAGGACGACCATCCGTTTTTCGTAGGGCCGATAACCCGCCCATCTCGCAAGCGAGGCCATGGCGGCAAGCATCATCGGACCTACTCGATTTTTTCGATTTTTAAATGCCGAAACCTGAACACTGACACCTGAAACCAACGTGTGGCGGGTACGATGACCCACCCCTGAACCTTTAAACCTTTGAACCCCGGAACCTCCTCGAAAGGAGATCAAACCATGACCCAGGAGAACGCGCATCGGCCTTCGGAACACAAATCATCCCACCAGCAGCATACCCAGGAAAGCCACGAGGGTCATTCAGAGACAACGCAAAAGGGCCACGGCGGTCATGGAGGCGGGGAGGGGCATCAAGGGCATCAGGGCGGTGACCATCATGCCCATATGGTAGCGGACTTTCGAAAACGGTTTTGGATTTCCCTCGCTCTGACCGTGCCCATGCTGGTGTTGTCTCCCATGATCCAATCCTTTTTGGGTCTTACGGCGGTACTCGGTTTCCCTGGAGACGCCTATCTGCTCTGGGGCCTGGCCTCTGCCGTGTTTTTCTATGGGGGCTGGCCCTTTCTCAAAGGCCTCTATGATGAAGTAAGCAAAAAAGAGCCGGGGATGATGACGCTGATCGCCATCGCCATTGCTACAGCCTACGGGTACAGCAGCGTGGTGGTCTTCGGCTTGAGCGGAAAGGTCTTTTTCTGGGAACTGGCCACCCTGATCGATATTATGCTTCTGGGCCACTGGATTGAGATGAAATCGGTGATGGGCGCCAGCCGGGCCTTAGAAGAGCTGGCCAAGCTCATGCCTTCCAACGCCCATAAGGTTATGGAAGACGGAAGCACTCAGGATGTTTCCATCGAACAACTCCAACCCGGTGACAAGGTACTTGTAAAACCTGGAGAAAAGGTTCCTGTGGACGGGAAAGTAGTGGACGGCAAGAGTGCGGTTAACGAGGCTATGCTGACCGGAGAATCCAAGCCTGTGGAAAAGGAAGCGGGTTCACAAGTCATTGGCGGGGCCATCAACGGTGAAGGGGCCCTGACCGCGGAAGTTCAGAAGACCGGAAAGGATTCCTATCTTTCTCAAATGATCGATTTGGTGGAAAAGGCTCAGCAGAGTAAATCCAAGAGCCAGGATTTGGCCAATCGTGCTGCCCTTTGGCTGACCGTCATTGCCTTGAGTTGCGGGGCACTCACCCTGATTATATGGTTGGGCGTTATCGGCCGGGATTTCGCCTTTTCCCTGGAGCGAACAGTTACGGTAATGGTCATCACCTGTCCCCATGCCCTGGGCTTGGCGGTTCCCCTGGTGGTGGCCGTTTCCACGGCCCTCTCCGCTAAAAACGGGCTTTTGATACGGGACCGGGCCTCCTTTGAGCGGGGGAGAAATATCCAGGCCATTATTTTTGACAAGACCGGGACCTTGACCAAGGGGGAATTCGGGGTGACCGATACGGTGATCTTTGGACAGGATATGGATGAAGATGAATTGCTTCGGAATGCAGCCGCGCTGGAGCGTCAATCCGAACATCCTATTGCGCAAGGCATTGCGGCGGCAGTGGAAAGACCTCCGGAGGTGGAGGACTTTAAGGCCATTCCGGGGAAAGGGGCCCAAGGCAAGGTGGATGGAAAGGAGATTAAGGTGGTCAGTCCCGGTTATTTGGAAGAAAACGACATCTCCATGGAAGACGAGAGGGTCGAGGAATTCAACGCCCAGGGAAAAACTGTAGTCTTTGTGATCATAGACGGGGATCTCAAAGGCGCCGTTGCACTTGCAGATATCATCCGGGATGAATCAAAGGAAGCCATTTCCAGACTCAAACAGATGGGCATCCAATGTATGATGCTTACAGGTGACAACGAACAGGTAGCCAAATGGGTGGCGGATCAAATCGGGCTGGATGAATACTTTGCGGAAGTCCTGCCTGAGGATAAGGCGAAAAAGGTCAAAGAGGTCCAGTCCAGGGGCCTGGTGGTGGCCATGACCGGAGACGGGGTCAACGATGCCCCCGCTTTGGCCCAGGCGGATGTGGGGATTGCCGTGGGAGCGGGCACGGATGTGGCCGTACAGACTGCGGACGTCATTTTGGTGAAAAGCAACCCTTTGGACGCGGTGGCCATTCTGGACCTGGCCCGGGCCACCTTTCGGAAGATGGTCCAAAATCTGGCCTGGGCCACCGGGTACAATGCATTTGCCATTCCCCTGGCCGCGGGGGTCCTGTACTCGTATGGGGTACTCTTGTCCCCGGCCGTGGGGGCGGTGCTGATGTCGATGAGTACGGTGATTGTGGCCATTAATGCCCGGTTTTTGAAGATCAGCAAATAATTAGAGGGCGGTTCCTATGTGCAAGGGTTCAGAGGTTCCCCGCTAAAAGAGCGGGATCTTTAACAAGGTTCAACCGTCATTGCGCCGCGCGTAACGACGCTAACACGCGTCACGAAGGCGGAAAGTTCAAAAGTTCCCTGGTCAACGACCGGTGGTTTTCGGGGGAACCACCGGTGTTCGTAACGCCGTACAAGCGGCGTGGGCACCTGCACTGTGCAGGGATCGGCCCTGCACAAAGCGTAGTCGCCACGGAAACCTGAAAAACAACCATGGAGAAAGGAAAAAGAAAATGAGGCAAAAAATGTACATGAAAGCAGTGATTTTTGTAGGCATATTGATGTTAACTTCAATCGGGTATGCCCAAGAGAAGGACCCCGGCACACAGACACAGGGATCTGAATATGAGTATCAGAACCAGAGAGGCTGGAATTACTGCCCGTACTGCGGTAACTATATCGGGTCTGAAGAACGCTCCGGTGGTATGCATCACCGGGGGCATATGGGACGGCAAGACCCCCATCACGGGTACCGATATCATCAATACCGGGAATCCCAGGGGCCCATGGAAAAAGAGGATGTAAAGAAACTAATGAAAGATTACCTGGAATCCACTCAAAATCCCAACTTGAAACTGGGTAAGATCGAAGATAAGGGCGATGTCTATGAAGCGGAAATTGTAACCCAGGAAGGGTCGCTGGTGGATAAGATTCTGGTCTATAAACGGACTGGTCGGATGCGCTCTATTTACTAAAAGCAACACATGTTTTAGGGAGACTCTTATGGAACAGGCCTCCCGGAAAGAGAGTTAAGCTCATGCGGTTTAAAATTTGGTACTTACTTGCCTCAATAATCACCGGATGCCTTTTGTGCTGTGGATTTTCCTTCGCCCAAACAAGGGGAGATGACTGGCATATGGGCCCGGGCATGATGGGATGGGGAGGTTGGTTCAGTGGTATCCTTATGGTCATCATTGCCGCTGTGATGATCATCGGCGTAGTTTATCTCATCAAATGGCTGGCGAAAAAGCCCGGCGAATCCAAACTCGATCAAATCAATGCTCCTCAGGCCATTGATATCCTTAAAGAACGGTATGCCCGGGGAGAAATAGACAGGCAGGAATTTGAAGAAAAGAAAAAGGATATATTGACTTGACCATACGGGGCGGGTAATGTTACCCGCCCTACGAAAATTGTGAAAACACCATCTTCTTTTCGTAGGGCCGATCATCGTATCGGCCTAATTGCCGGTAATGCCTCCTGTGGCTAGAGTTTGCAGGGCCGATAACCTCATCGGCCCATTCGTAGCCCCGATCACCCTATCACGCGGCCAATATTACCCTCTTACGATAGACGGAAACCTTCAAAGATCCGTAGGGTCGATAACCTTATCGACCGGTATTCATGGACAGGATCACCGGCCATCCCCACCAACCCTGTTTCCTTGCAAAGCGGAGGAAGAGGGTCAGTGGGGTTCCAGGAGGTAACCTGGGAGGGCAATGACCTAATGGGTGTGATCCAAATACAAATCCTCAAATTGTTTCAGCAGGGACCTTAGCTTTTGGGTATTGGACAGGTCGGTGGTTTGCTTACACTTCATGGCATATACCAGCATTTGATGTAGAAGTGTCACCTTCTTTTCATAATTCTTGGTGTCCATCTTGATACGCTGGGTCATGAAGTACTGGGTTACTATTTCCTGAAGTTTGTTGGCGTGATCTTCCTTGTTCATGATCCATCTGACAAGCTGGTTGTAATTGATGGGCTTTTCCTTTTGAAGCGATGTGATTTGTTTCATGGATTTTTCAATGGTGGTGATATGTTCTTCAATCATATGCACCCTCATATGATCGTCATAGATGCCACAAGGAATTTCACAATGAGATAACGCCGTGCTCGCAGTAAAAATGACGAATATGAGCCCCAATAATACCGGAAATCCTACTTTTTTCACAATTCTCCTCCTTTCTGTTATGTGTTACGAGAGGGGATCAAAGGGGTAAACTCAAAAAGTGTGGTGTCATCCCCAGGGGTTTTACTCAGACGGTACGACGCTTACGGGAACAGGTGCATTTTTGACCACCTTTTCCGTGACGCTACCGAAGGAAAACCGTCCTTTTCTTCCCCGCTTCGCCATGACCACCATATCAATACCTTCCTTGGGAATAATTTTCAGTATTTCATCAGCCGGATCTCCAATCGCCATGTGTTTGATATATAAGGGGCAACCTTGGAGATGCTCGCCACAGACCCAATCCAATCGTTCTTCGGCCTTTTTTCTTTCCCAGTCATGGATCTTATCAATGTGGGAAGAATCGAATTCCCCGTACCAGGGCTCGTGAAGGGCGAGTTCCTCGATCACATAAAGCAGATGAACCTCACCCTGAAGTTTCTCACTTAGGGAGGTTACCAGAGGCAACGCCTTCTCAGCATTTCCGGATAAATCCGTGGGCCATAGGATCTTTTGTACTTCCATCATCTTTTCTCCTCATAAATCTGTTCAGTTTTGGATTTCAGGGACAGGCGGAAAAACACAGTTATGTTATCTATAGAAGAAAGCCCAAGCCATGGAAATAGGGTCTATCCTGTATTGTGCCCTGGAAGGTACGGTATGCGAGTGTCAGGGGTTGTTTTATCTACCTTATTCGGCGGTTTGTCCGTTTGGCACCCATATTTTGAAGAACCCTGCAGCCCCTACAGGTCGGGACATACGCTTGGCTCTGACAAGCTGCAGGGTTCTTCAAAAAGCCCCCCCCATGGCCTGCATTCAGGGCTCGTTATTTCAACATGCTAAGTTAATACGACCATTTTTTATTTCGCTCGCCCCGGTTAGATGTGGCTTTTCAGCCCCGTCCCTTGCTGACCTGATCTTACGCATCTTCAACTCAACTTTTCTGCTTTGTGGGAGGAAACAATACTTCCCTATTTAGGCAGGAAGGAGTGTATGGGCATACTGTTTTAAACGTCACCGAATACAAGGCGTAATGTATTTTCTTTTACTCTTTTCTCTGTCAATCCTAAAAATCAAATCCAAATAGGATGGGCTTTATCCCCCATTCATAAAAAACTATGGAGGAAGCGTTATGAAAAGATTCAGCGTTACGGGAATTGTTTTGGTGATTGTCTCCATCATCTATGTGTCCACGGTCTGGTGTTCGGAACAGCAGGGTCCCGGTCAATCTGCTTCCGGGTCATCGGATACGGGAAAAAAAGCAAGTGCAGGGATGATGTCTCCTAAGAAGACTGAAAAGATGGATAAAATGCACGAGATGGTGGGGAAAATGGTCGATAAGGCCGTGCAGGAAAAGATGATGTCTATGCGAGAAGAATTCTGTGAAAAAAAGGAGGCCGGAATCAATAAGGGGGCCCAATACCACCAGAAGGGGGGTATCGGCGCATATGCCCTCATGAGGCCGTTTCATCAGTGGATGGCATGTCTGATGTGCAGACAGGAGTCCTTGAACCTGACCGCCGGGCAAAAAGAAGACCTGGATAATGCCTTGACCGGGCATCTTAAGGCTGCCATTCGTGCCCGAGCAGAGGCACGGGCTCTGCAGATAGACCTGAAGCACAGCCTACGGAAGGAGCCTTTGGATCTGCCATCCATGGAAAAGCAGGTACAGAAGCTCATTGAACAAGAGACGTCGCTCATGATGGAGGGTATCAAGCTGTATAAAGAGGTGCTGGGTGTCTTAAATGCGGCCCAGCGGGCCCAGGTGGAAGAGACCATTGGGAGTCCTTTTCCACCCCCTTGGAAGGACATGCCTCAGGGTTTGTGCGGGGGAGAAGGCCCTGCCGAGTATTTCAAATCCTCCCGGAAAACCGAAGAACGTGAAAAAAAGATGCATGGCGCCCATCACCAATAATAGGGTGACCTTAAAAGGGGACCCGGACCAGATAAAAAGGGAACCCTATCGCCGCAAGGCGTGCTCCATCATCAAATGGGACCACCTGTGGACGGTATGACATCGCCAGCACTCTTCCCGGGGGACCGGTTGGCTGGGTTCTCCCTTTGGGAAATGGGTGCTCTCGATTCGGGACCAAAACTGCTCGGCATAGTGGGAAGCCGGTGCCTGGTGGCACCGGTTGCACTCCTTTGTCTCTGCCGGGGGATGTCTGAATCCCTGCACCTTCCAGGTGGTGATCCCATGACATTCCCGGCAGTTCTGCCCAAACAGCCCATGATGCCGTGCCAGATGACACTGGGTACATTGCAGCTTTCCATTGAACAGGGTGTGTTTCACTTGAGAGATATCCGCGTTGACACCCCGATGTTCCGTATGACATTCCCGGCAGAATTTTTCCGCTTTATGAAAACGAATCCGGGGGGGCAACGCGGTCACGTCGCTGAATTCATGACAGCTCAGACACTGGTCATTGGAGACGCCCTGCCAGGGGATATGGCAGTTGTCACATGTTGAGACCGGTAGATGGGCGCTGCTCAACTCCCCGGGCTGGGCAGCGTCGTCCACAAAAAAAAGCCACACGGAAAAGGTGATAATCCCCAGGATCAGCAACCATTTATAGAATCTGATTTTCACAAAGCCCATCTCAGACCGTAATAAAGGTTTGCCAGAATGTGAATGGTTATCAGTGAAAACAAAAAAAGAGCCAGATAATAATGGATCCGGGTCCATCGGGAAAACAAGGCCTGGGTCCGGTTAAAGGCGGCTACGGAATATTCTAATTCGGATATGGAATAGAGAAGATTCAACAATTCTTTACACCTGTCTTGTGTCTCCAGGTCGGCCTGCTCACTCTGAAGCGCTGATGGCTCATCGCCGCCTTCCCCCAATGAGAAAGTACAATTCATGAGCGTGCTTTTTTGTTCATTCAGTCTTGTTTTTAGGACCTGGAGGTCGTTTTTTTGGGTTTTAAGGGTACGGTTGATTTTGCGGAACAAGAAGCGGCCTACGATCCCGCTCAGGACCACAATCAACATGGACAAAAAAGTGAGGATGGCGATGGTGCTGGCGAGGCTATGGGCTGAATGGACGATCACCAGAGACGGTCCGATCAGACCGTAGGCAATATGTCTGTTCAGCGGATTCTGTCTGCCCCTTTTTCCAAGGACCCTCTTTTTAAAAGGATAAACCAGGGCCAGGGACATGATTAAAGTGCCGGCCATGCCCACAATGTGTCCGGCCAGGCTTCCGGCAAAGGTGTGGCCCGGCTGGACGACAAATCCTAAGACCAGCACCCCAAAGAATATTATCAAGAGTATATTTATATGCCTTCCGGACATGCCATTGCTACGCATCTATGATGATATCGGTTTTGGGGATACTGACGCACGGAAGAATCATGTTTTGGTCCAAATCCGAGTCATCCAACCCTGAGTCCTCCTCCATATCCACTTCGCCTGAAATGAGCTTGGTCCTGCATGTGCCGCATACCCCTATTCCGCAATCGCTGTCTATGTCGATACCGTTTTGTTCAGCCATATCCAGAATAGTCTCATAGCGATCATCCCATTCCAATGTCTTCTTCGTTCCTCTGAATTCAACTGTTAGACCCATTTTCCTTTTCCTCCTGCAGTAATCTGATGAGTTCCCTGGTCCTCTTGTATCTTAAAAAGGCCATAACCAAGGCCCCTGTTGAAAATACCACCAAGAAGCCCATGGTAAAAAAATGGGCCCAGGACATACCCAAAACGCCTTCTTTTTGTTCCACGTATTGGGGAGAAATCTTCATCTGTTGTTTGAAACATTGAATATCTGACGGTGCGCCTTTTCCCGCCCACGCCTGTTCATATTCCAAGTGGATCCATCCGCTCTCGCGGGTAATCAGTCCACCGGATAATGAAAGCAAAAAGGGTAGGAATAGAAAAGCCAACAGGGATCTTGTAATGGGTCCTTTCATCTTTACTTCTCCCGGTTTCAGTTTTTTGAAAATGCTCACCCAGACCATCCCCCGCGGCACGTTGCAGGGTTTTCCGAGTGCAAAGGAATCCGCAATGGTTTATGATTTCAGGTCCGGGGGAAACCGGACCGTAAATGTCACTCCGGCTTCCGGGTTCGGACGTAGAAAGATCTCTCCCCCGTGTGACTCCACGACCCTTTTCACGATGGGCAATCCCAGGCCGGTTCCGCTTTTCTTGGTGGAATAAAAGGGCTGGAAGACTTTATCCTTGTCTTCCTGCTTGATCCCGGTGCCGCGGTCTGATATCTCCAGTTCCACATAAGGGCCAGTGGAACGGGTCCGTATCCATACCGTTTGTCCTTTGGAAGAGGCCCCCAGGGCATTGGTGATTAAATTGGTGATCACTTGCTCGATCCTGGCCTTGTCCAACAGAAGGAGAGGCAGAGAAGGATCCAGTTCGGTCTTTATGTCTACACCGGCCTCCTCTGCCACCGGGCTGGTAAGGAGTTCTGTTCCCTCCACCAAATCATTAAGGTCCGTCTCTGTGCGATCAAGGGTGAGAGGCCTACCAAAGTCCAGCATCTCCTTGACCATGGACTCGAGACGGGCTGTTTCCTGTATCACCGTTTCCAGCTTTTTTCGGTTGGGGTCCTCCGGGTTTAGTTTTCTAAAGACCTGATTGGCAAAACCGCCGATGGCCATAAGGGGCGTTTTCATATCGTGGGCGATTTCAGCCACGGCCTTTCCAATGGCGGCGAATCTTTCGGCCTGAAGTGCAGCTGCATGCCGGGCTCTTTCTCTCTCGGTCAGAAACCCCAGAATACAGGTAATGGAAATGTAGAGGGCCCCTTCGATCACCCGACTGAAGTCCCGAAAGGAGAATCCCTGCCACTCCATGATCACGTAGGGAAAATAGAGAAAAAATACTGCTATGGAGACATAGAGGGCGCCCTTTACCCCAAACCAGAAACTTCCAAGGATAAGGGGTAGATAAAAGAGAATCCGATACACAGCATGGTGATACTTGAGGGGAGAAGGTGTCAGATAATGGAGCAAAAGGATTCCGGTTATCATGAAAATGATGACAATTATCTTTCTCCAGTTTCTATGAGCAGATTCAATCGGATTCATTTCATTAGCGAAAAAAATCGATAGTGGTGAACCAGGCTGCAGCCCGCCCCTGGCAGCGGGACAGGTTGCACCGGCGAGCATCTATAGGGCCGGATTAGGGTTTTAACCCCTCAAGCTTCTCTAAATTGGGATTCTTAGAGCAGACTTCGTTGACTGCTTTTTGGAGAGCTGTCATTTCAACCCCGAGTTCTTTGCACATATCCTCGGCCGATATTCCCGTTTCCAGGTAGGATACCAGTCTTTTTTCATCGATTTGGGGTTCTTTTTGGGTCATTTTGATCCTCCTTTTCCAGGGTGACGTGTTTACCCTAACATTGCATAAAGCTTCGGCCCAAAACCGCTTCGCTCGCTCTATATCAGGCCATCAAGGAACGCTGATCCATTTTCAAGACTTTACCGTATGTTTAATACGCTTTCACCCTTTCAAATGGCCCATCG
>JAIPDZ010000143.1 GCA_021737425.1 Deltaproteobacteria bacterium | reverse complement strand
TCGACCTTGGCCCCGCGTCTCAGGAGGCACATGCAGTGAAAACCTTGTCGGATCAAGGCCCTCATGAGGTGCCTGCCAATGAAACCCGTCCCCCCGGTGATGAGGATATTCATGAATCAGACCAAATTGAAGAACCCTGTAGCCCCGACAGCTCGGGATCTACGCTTCGCTTCGACAAGCTGCAGGGAATCTCCCAAATGTAAGGAAATTTGACCATTTTTTATTTCGCTCGCTCTGGTTAAATGCCGCTTTGCGGCCCCCCACAAGGGGGATTTAACTGGGCTACCTTTAACCGTCTCTGGCGGTCCGCTGCCCCGCAAGGCGGGATTTCCGCTTCGCTCCAACAGGCAGCGGGGTTAGCGCTCGCTGAGCATTTTCACTTAATGTGACGAAAACTTTCTATGGTTTCAACCATCTTTGTCCAAGAGAACCGAAGATGTTCTTCTCTAATATGTTTAGCGAATTCTGCGGTCCTGTTTTCCCGAAAAAAACGCACGATCGCCTGTGCCAGACCATCCGGATCCCGGGGGGGCACAAGAAATCCGGTTCTTCCGTCCTCCACCACTTCCGGCAGGGAACCCACCCTTGTGGCAATAACCGGCTTATTGAAGCCGAATGCGGTCTGGATAACGCCGCTTCCGGTAGCCGAAATGTAAGGTTGGACGACTAGGTCCGCTACGGAGAAAAAGTCCCCTACTTCCTCATTGGGTATGTACTTATCTACGATAACCACTGCGGATTCAACATCCTTTTCCCGGATTAACCGGAGGTATTTCTCCTTATCTTTCCAGAACTCCCCTACCACCAGAAGGGTCGCCTCAATTTTCGTAAGCACCTGAGGAAGCGCCTCAATGAGGTATCTCAGGCCTTTATACTCTCGAACAAATCCAAAAAACAGAATGATATTCCCTTTTAACTCATATTTTGCCTTGACCCTTTTAGCATCAAATGGTTTGAAATTAAAGACTTCATAGGTGGGATGAGGGCTTTTTTGAACTTTTGCCTTGGGAAACATGCTGAGAAGGCCCTGTTTTTCCCCTTCGGAATGCACCATAAAATAGTCGCCGGTGCTCAATACCACCCGGGTGAGGGTTTTGTCCATCCATCGGGATTCGTGTTCCACCAGGTTATGGCACAGATAAAGGATTTTGGCCTGGCCCAAGAGCCTCACCAGGGTCGAAATGGTCCAGAACTGGGGGGCCCAGAATGACACCCACCAGGGAAGGATGACCAAGTCCGCTTTTTCTCTTAGGATATATCGAACGGTGTTTACCCACGTGAGTGGATTCATGGAATCGATGAGCGGCCATGCCCTCGCTTCCCGCAGTTGTTTCAGGCTGGGATCCATATCGGTTTTGCCCGGGAAAAGGATCTTGGGGTATTGCCTTTTAAAAGAAATAAAAAAGGTATGGTGGCGCTTTTTCAGATGTCTGAATAAAAGCGTCGTATAATGGGATATCCCACCACGAAAGGGATAGGTGGGACCTATCAGGACGATTCTCATGGCTTGGGCGGGGGGGTCAGGTGGTCCAGTTCAATGCGTTTTACCCGAAACAGGGTTTCCTCGATGAGCCTTCTGTTTAAAGAGATGATATCCGCCAACAACCCGATCATGAGCACCTGAAATCCGGTGATGAACAAAATGGCGGCCAGGATAAGCGATTGAATGTGTCCGGCGCTTTCGCCGGCCAGGTAATAAATGAGGAATCTGACAGAGGGTATCAGGCCTCCCAGGATCAGGAGAAGGCCGATATACAGGAAAACCCGGAGCGGTCGATACATGGTGAACGATCGGATCATGGTCGCCATGGACCGGACGATGAACCGGGAGGTGCTGCTGGAAAGCCTGGACTTCCGGGCCACCGGGTTGGTCCCGACGGGGATATTGGCGATGACCATGCGCTTATTGCTGCCTTGAATAATGGTCTCAATGGTGTAGGAAAAATCACTCACAATATTGGTCTGCATGGCCGCCTCCCGGCTGAAGGCCCGAAATCCGCTGACCGCGTCAATAACGTCCGTATCAGAGAGAAGGCGCACCATAAAGCTCCCCAGTTTCTGGAGCTTTCGTTTGGATCCGCTGAAATGGGATAGTTTATCCGTATTCCGATCGCCGATGACCATATCGGCTTCCCCTTTTACAATAGGACCGATAAGCTTGGGGATGTCCTGTCCCTGGTACTGGTTGTCGCCGTCCGTATTAACGATGATATCCGCTCCCAGTTTCAGGCTGGCATTGAGCCCGATGAAAAAGGTGGTGGCCAGGCCCATGTTCTTGATATTTTGGACAATATGCTCTACACCCATCTCCTTGGCAATGGAGATGGTCTCATCCGTACTGCCGTCGTCCACAACCAAAACCTCAACCTGGTCAATCCCCTCTATCTGGCGGGGGATATCCCGAACGGTTTGAGGCAAGGTTTCTGCTTCATTATAGCAGGGTATCTGGACAATGAGTTTCATAAGATTCTGGAGATCCTTGACTATCAGAACGTTTTCACAATTTTCGCAGGCTCCTGAACCTGATTTTATAAACCATTCGCCCGGCAACCTCAATGCCTAAAATAAGGATGGAATGCCGGGGTCCCGGTTTTTTCTTGACACCAAAAGCCGTTTTTTTTAGATTGCATTGTAACTATAATGTAACTATAATGTAGTTATTTTAGGATCCAGAATAACCGCGGAATCAGTTGGTATGGAAAAGGGGTAAGGTATGCGACTTAAAGACAAAGTAGCATTGGTGACCGGAAGCAGTCGGGGTGTGGGCAGGGCCGTGGCCCTCGGGTTTGCTAAAGAAGGGGCCAAAGTGGTGGTGAACTACACCTCCAATGAAAAGGCCGCGGATGAGGTGGTGGACGCCATCCAGTCCATGGGGAGTGAGGCCGTGGCAGTCAGGGCGGATGTGGCCAAAAAAACGGAGGCGGAGGCCCTGGTGGGGGCCGGCATTGAGAGGTTCGGCAGACTGGATGTTCTGGTGAACAATGCGGGATTCGGCCGGCCTGCCATGATGCTCAAAATGGAGGAAGACCAGTGGGATCAAGTGGTGGATATCCACTTGAAGGGCGCCTTTCTGTGTTCCCAGGCCGCGGGTCGTCAGATGAAAGAGCAGAACAGCGGCAAGATCATCAATGTGGCATCCGTGGCAGGACTGGTGGGAACCGTGGGGCAGATAAACTACAGTGCCGCCAAAGGCGGCATCATCAGCATGACCAAGTCCATCGCCCGGGAGCTGGCCCGTTACAATATCTGCTGCAATGTCATCTCTTTGGGGATTGTGGCCACGGATATGACCGAGAAAATAAGGAGCGATGAAAAGCTCAAAGAGATCTACATGAACCGGATACTCCTCAAACGCTTTGCAGAAGCCGAAGATATCTCCCCCGCTTTTGTGTTCCTGGCATCGGATGAGAGCAACTACATCACCGGCCAACTGCTGTGTGTGGACGGCGGATACGGCATGATTTAGGGCCGGAAGGCCAGGAGCAGGGCCGTGATTCGTAAGAGGGGTTGAGTGAATGGGGGGGGTCCCTCATTCAAACCACAGGAAGGAGGATAAGATGGCGGAAGTACCGAATAAAATCCAAACATGGCAGATGGTTCAGCCCACTACAAAAGATAAAAAGACCGGTGAGGTGTCTCCGGGCAAACTGGAAAAAACCGAGATACCGGTGCCCACCCTGGAGAAGGGAGAGGTCCTGGTGGAAGTGGCCGGATGCGGCGTGTGTCACACCGACCTGGGCTATTTTTACGACGGGGTCCCCACGGTCTCCAGCCCCCCCCTGACCCTGGGCCATGAGATATCCGGAACCGTGGTGGCCGGAGACGAGGCGTGGATCGGCAAAGAGGTCCTGATCCCTGCGGTGATGCCCTGCAGACAGTGTATGCTGTGCAAAACCCGGAGGGGGAATCGTTGTCTGAACCAGAAAATGCCCGGAAACAGCATGGGGATCTACGGGGGCTTTTCCAGCCATATTCCCGTACCCAGCATTGACCTGTGCGAGATCAAGGACCGGGGCGATATACCCCTGGAGCATCTCGCCGTGGTGGCGGATGCCGGAACCACCCCCTATCAGGCCATCAAACGCTCCCAACTGGAGCCGGGCGACAATGTGATCGTGATCGGGATCGGCGGCGTGGGACAGTATGTGGTCCAGCAGGCCAAGGCCCTGGGCGCGGGAACCGTCATTGCCATCGATATTGCAGAGGACCGGCTTCAGAAAATGCTCTCCTATGGGGCTGATTTTTACATCAACAGCCGGGATAAGAGCCCCAAGGAGGTATCCGGAGAAGTGAAGGCCATACGGAAGCAAAAGGGCCTTCCGGCCTTTGGATGGAAAATCTTTGAAGTAACCGGGTCAAAACCAGGGCAGGAGATCGGCCTCTCGCTTTTGAGCTTTACCGGAAAACTGATTGTGGTGGGATTCGGGCTGGCCAAACTGGAATACTCCATCAGTCGGCTCATGGCCTTTGACGCGGAGATCATCGGGACCTGGGCCTGTCTGCCGGAATATTATCCGGCCGTAATGGAGATGGTTTTGTCCGGGAAGGTGAATCTGGAGGACTTTGTGGAAACCCGCCCCATGAGCACCATCTATGAGACCTTTGAAGAGATCCATCAAAAGGGCGCTCCGGACAGGCGGGTGGTGTTGGTCCCTGATTTCTAAGAGGGTCCGCGAACCGGGTCCTGGTATCATTTCCCACGGAAGGAAACATACATCGGATAGTAAGAAAGGAGATAATCATATGTCATTGGATTGGTTACCGAGAGACGACCAGATTAAGGATCACCAGCTTTTTGGCGACGAACATTTTGGTGATGAACCCCCCTGTACGCAGTATGAAAAAAAGCCCTTCAAAAACCCTGAGACCGGAGAAACCGTAGAAGGATTGTCCGCGGCATGGATCACCCTGAACAATCCGGCCCAGTTTAATTCCTATACCACAGAGATGATCAAGGGGGTCATTGCGGGCATGCACAAGGCCTCCATGGAACGGGACGTACAGGCCATCGTGTTTACGGCGGCCGGGGATAAGGCCTTTTGTACCGGTGGAAACACCAAGGAGTATGCCGAATACTACACCAAAAGACCGTTGGAATATGTCCAGTATATGGATCTCTTTGCCGGAATGATCGATGCCATTTTGAAGGCGAGAAAACCGGTGATTTGTCGGGTAAACGGCCTCAGGATCGCCGGGGGCCAGGAGATCGGACAGGCCTGCGATTTCAGTGTGGCCGCGGATACGGCTGCCTTCGGCCAGGCAGGGACCCGGCACGGGTCCACCCCCACAGGCGGATCCACCGATTTTCTCCCTTGGAACCTGAGTATGGAACAGGCCATGTGGCAGGCCACCGCCAATGAGATGTGGAGTGCCGCCAAGATGGAGCGACTGGGGCTGATCACCAAGGCGATCCCGGTAAAGAAGAACGACAAGGATGAGTGGGTTCGGGATCCCCGGGTGATTACGGACAGCTACGTAAATAATGGAGAGATCATTTACGGTGAATTTAAGAAGGGGGATGCCTACAAATCCGCCAACCAGGAATTGAAAGAGCTCAAGACCGACTGGAGTCAGCTGGACGGATTTATTGACAATATGGTCTGGAAGCTCACCAACACCACTTACCTCTGTCTCATGAATACCATAGAGAGCATCCGGGGCAAAAAGAAATTCTTCTGGGATCTGGCCAAGAGCAGCCAGCTTTACTGGTTGGGCGCCAATATGAATGCAGAGGCGTTTCTCGGCTTCAATACCTTCAACGCCCAGAAGATCACGGGCAAGCGGGAAATGGATTTTATCCGGTACCGCCAGGTCCTTGCAGAGGCAAAGACCTTTGATGATGAACTGGCTGAGGAAGTAATCCCCAAGCCCAAGGCCTAAACCCGGCGAATTTCCGGCCCCTGTGCCGCTTTTCCCTGGAACGGCAAAGCCCGCGGGTATGCACTGCCTGCCGGTTTTTGCCGGATCAGGACCCGGGGGCCGGATCTGTGTTTCTGACCATGGAAGGGGGGCCACGTACATTCGCAGAAAGGAGTTTCGCATGAGTTACGAGCATATCGAGACCGAGCTCAAAGAGGGCCTGGGGGTTATCACCTTGAACCGGCCGCCGGTAAACATCCTCAACATCGCCATGATGGATGAGATCAACAGGGCCTTGGAGAGTTGGAAAGGTCAAAAAGAGGTAAAGGTTGTTTTATTTGATGCCAAAGGAAAGTGCTTTTCCGCAGGGGTGGATGTGGGGGAGCATATGGGGGATCTCGCCCCCAAGATGATCGAAACCTTTCACCGCATGTTTCGGCTGATGGATCAACTCGGAGTGCTCACCGTGGCTTCGGTGTACGGATCGTGTCTCGGAGGCGGTTGTGAGCTGGCCGTATTCTGCGACCTGGTGATAAGCGCAGATGACGCCAAGTTCGGTCAGCCTGAGATCCAGGTAGGGGTTTTCCCCCCCATTGCGGCCCAGCTGATGCCCCGGATCATGGGCCGAAAGGCGGCCATGGAGCTGATCCTTTCCGGGAAGATCATTTCCGCACAAGAAGCCCGGTCCATGGGACTGGTAAATCAGGTGGTGGGCAAGGATGAACTGGCGTCCGCCACCACTGATTTTGTAAAACCGTATCTGAAACTGAGTGCGGAGGTATTAAGGGTCACCCGGAAGGCCGTCATGGCCGGATTGATGGATGACCTGGAGCCTTCCCTGCAAACCATAGAGGATATCTACCTGAACGAGTTGATGAAGACCAAGGACGCCCATGAGGGCCTCAAGGCCTTTTTGGAAAAGAGAAAACCCATCTGGCAGAATGAATGATCCCAAACAGCTCCCTCGATAGGCCCCCCGGGTGTGTCGAGGGAGTTTTTTTACCTTCTTGGACTCCTTCCCCATGGTGCAAACATCCGCATCTCTTTTTTCCTCCGGGGAACTCCTCCTGAAATCTGGACAGGGCAATCCTCCCTAAACCTTTGTGGATAAATGCCATAAAGAATCGAGTTTTTCCCTTGACAAAGAAAAACCGAATTGGGTAAATACGCAAAAGCTATTGGCCCCTTAATCAGCAAACCTTAAACTCGATGTAAGAGGCTTGATCATTATGAAAAATCGAGGAGATTCCCCCGACAAGAGGGGTGGATGGCTTTTTTTTCTCGCCGGCCTGATCGGCGCCCTGATCATAGGCTGGGTCATCTTTCCCATGGTGTTATACTCCAAGCAGGAACAACCCGTCAATTTCAATCACGCCCTTCATCTGAACCCTGACATCGGCATCGAAGGAGAGACCCAACAGGAGCAGTGTCGCTTTTGCCATCGGTTTCGCGACGATGGGACGTTTGCCGGGATTCCGAAAAACAACACGTGCACCATGTGCCATGACGACCCCGAATTCCCCATCACTAAGTCCCCGGATGAAAAGAAATATCTCACAGAGTATGTGGCTGAAGATAAGGAAGTCCCCTGGTTGATTTATTCCAGACAGCCGGACTGCGTTTATTTTTCCCATATCGCCCATGTGGAAATGGGCGAGATCGGGTGTGAAACCTGTCACGGAGACTTTGCAGAGAATAAAACCCTCCCGGTGTACGAAGAAAATCGCTTGACCGGCTACAGTAGGAACATATGGGGAAAGCGCATCTCCGGTCTGTATTGGGACAAAAAGCCTTGGGACCGTATGAAGATGGACGACTGTGCCGAATGTCACACCGAACATGGGCAGGAGCAGAATAACGCCTGCTTTGTGTGCCATAAATAAGGGGAAAAGGACTATGGAACTCAATAGAAGGAATTTCATCAAATTTCTCGTCGGCGGAGTGGTCGGTATTCAGGCGACCCCACTTCCCTGGAAAATTACGGATGATGCGGCCATATGGACCCAGAACTGGCCCTGGGTGCCGGACCCCGCCGAAGGGGCGTTCTCGGAGGCCGAGTCCGTGTGTACGCTCTGCCCGGGGGGTTGCGGGATTTCCGTCAGGAAAGTGGAGGATCGGGCCATTAAGATCGAGGGTCGTACCGACTATCCGATCAACCCGGGCGGCATCTGTCCGGTGGGGGCGGGGGGACTCCAGTTATTGTATGATGAGACCTTGCGGTTTACCGGGCCCATGAAACGGGTGGGGATGCGGGGCAAAGGGGAGTTTGTCCCTATCTCCTGGGATGAGGCCTTTAAGGTGCTGGGAGACCGTCTCTCAGGCCTCCGGCGGAAGGGAAGCCCTGAGCAGGTGGCGGCCATCGACGGCAATCAGAGACAAACCACCATGTCCGTCCTCATTGAGCGGTTTATGCAGGCCGTGGGGAGCCCCAATCATGTGCGGACCCCGTCCATTGAGGATACCTACCGAATGGGGAATTTTCTCATGCAGGGGACTGAGTCGACCATGGCCTACGACCTGGAGAACGCTGACTATGTCCTCAGTTTCGGCTGCGGCCTCCTGGAAGGATGGGGGGCCCCGGGCCGGGTGATGAATGCCTGGGGATTGTGGCATGAGGGGCATCCGGAAAAACGGTCCGCCACCATCACCCAGGTGGAATCAAGGGCCTCCAATACGGCATCAAAAGCGGATTACTGGATACCCCCCAGACCGGGGACCGAGGGGGCACTTGCGTTGGGGCTTGCCCATGTGATCATCCAAGAAGGTTTATGTGATGATGGATTCTTGAAAGAGCACACCTTTGGTTTTGAGGACTGGAATTCCTTTTCAGGAAGGGTGCATACCGGGTTCAAAACCATGGTGCTGAAACAATACTCCCCCCAAAGGGTGGCCAAGATCACCGGAGTGGAGCAGAAGTCCATTGTCTCTCTGGCGAGACATTTTGCCAAAGCCAAGGCCCCGGTGGCCATATACGGCAAGGGAAAAGATGGCCAGAACGGAAGCCTCTACGAGTTCATGGCGGTCCACAGCCTTAACGCCCTGGTGGGAGGCATCAATCGGGCCGGAGGCGTCCTGGTGCCCGAGGCACTCCCGTTGCGTTCGCTTCCCCCTGTCAACCCCGATGCCATAGCGAGCAGGGGCCTGAGCCGTGCCCGGCTGGACAAGGCCGGGACACCCGCATATCCCTTTGCCCACAGCCTGATCAATAATTTTGCGGACGCCATCAAAAGTGCGTCCACATCGCCCATAGATACCCTCCTTGTTTTTTCAGCCAATCCGGCGTTTACGGTCCCAGACGGGGGTGATTTCCAAGAGGCCCTGAAGCGGATCCCCTTTGTGGTCAGTTTTTCACCCTACCGGGACGAAACCGCTAATATGGCGGATCTTGTCCTGCCCGATTCCACGTATCTGGAAAAGCGGGAGGATGTGGTCTGGCCGGTGGGGCTGCAATACCCGTTTTACGCATTGTCCAACCCGGTGTTATCTCCCATTTATGATACCCGGAATACGGGAGATGTCCTCATGGAATTGGCCAATGCCATGGGTGAAACCGTGGGGTCCGCCTTCCCGTGGGAGGATTACGAGGAGGTGGTCAAGATCCGGGCCAAGGGACTTTTCGAGGCCGGAGGCGGGCGCATGACCTATGATCCGGCCCTTCCGGTCTGGGAGCAGACTAAGGAGAAGACAGCCAAGCCGGGCTATAATGACTTTGATGAGTTGTGGGATAACCTCCTTGCCGGGGGGTTCTGGTATCGCCCCGGGAATGCGAACAGGGGATGGGATGATCTGTTTACCACCCCCACGGGCCGGTTCGAGTTTTTCAGCAAAAAGATCGCGGACCGCATTGAGTCCGCTTCCAACCAAAGTTCCACGGAAACGGTACTGAAACAAATGGGGATAACCGTGGGGGAAGACGAGGCCTGCATGCCCCATTACGAGGCAGTTGTATCTGAAACGGACCGCGCTCAATATCCCCTTCAGATGATGCCTTATGAGATGATCAATCTGGCCAGCGGCTGGGTCCCGAGCCCGCCCTTTTTGTACAAAACCATCTTTGATCATCAGTTATTAAAAGATGAGTCGTTTGCCGCCATTAATCCGGTTACAGCCGCTGAATACCGACTTCGAGACGGAGACCGGGTGGCTGTCCAATCACCTGCCGGCCAAGTAACGGTGCGGATTAATCTTTTTGAGGGGGCCATGCCGGGGATCGTCTATCTCCCTCTGGGATTCGGGCACACCGGGTATGATGAGTTTATAAAAGGGAAGGGGATAAACCCCAACAGCATTGTTTCAGCGGGTGCGGATCCATTGAGCGGCGAACCGGTCTGGTGGAACACCCCCGTTAGGTTAATCAAGGTTTGAATGAGGTAGCTCATGAAAAAGGGAAATCACGGCAAAGAGGAGCAGGGCCGAAGAAACAAGTACGGCATGGTCATAGATCTGGATAAGTGCACGGGTTGCGGCACCTGTATGGTGGCCTGTGCTCAGGAGAACAATGTGTCTGTGCGGCCGGATCAATCCGACAAGGAGCGTACCATCACCTGGATGAAACTGTACAAGATTTCCAATGGAAAACCCTTTCCCCATACGGAGATCAGCTATTTTCCCAGGCCGTGCATGCACTGTGACCATCATCCGCCGTGCGTTTCCGTGTGTGTTTCCACGGCCACAAGACTGGACTTTAATACCGGTATTGTGAGCCAGATATATACCCGCTGCATCGGATGTCGGTACTGCCAGGCCGCTTG
>JAIPDZ010000142.1 GCA_021737425.1 Deltaproteobacteria bacterium | reverse complement strand
CTTCTGCTCCAGATTTTCCCGGTAGGTTCGGCTTTCCGCCTCCAGCTCTCGCCGTCGAAGGGCACTGACTATGTTGATGAGCACCTCGCTGATCTTAAAGGGTTTGACAATATATCCATATACACCGATTTCCACGGCCTTTTCTACGGTCTCAAAATCGTCCACCACGGTGACCATAATGACCGCGGTATCCGGGTGTTCATGGATCACATCCTTGACAAAATCGATCCCCGACTCACCGGGCATCCGGATATCACAAAACATGAGGTCAAAGCCCTGGGCTTTCAGATGCTGCCGCGCCTCCCGGGCAGAGGAAGCAAAGAAACAACTTCCCCCTATTTTATCGGCAATACGCGCCAGGGTTCGGCAAACAGAGGTCTCATCATCTACGATGAGGATGTTTCCGGGATTGGGTTCCATTTTTTTCCTCATATCGGTTCAGGGAAAAAGCACATCCCCTACGCGTTTCAGGTCCTTGACGCCCTGGATGTCTTTTTCAAAAAGGGGTACTTCGGTTACATGTTTTGAGGAAAATGCTCCTGTGATCTTCCCTATATATTCCTGTTCCATATGCCTTTTGGCGCTGCAAAAGGGGCATGATGAAGGCGGGGTCACCCGGTTCACCACAACGTTTTCACAGGTTATGCCGGCCGTCTCTACTGCGGACATAAGCCGTTTGAGTTCAGACACCCCCATGGCCTCTGCAATACTCACGGCCACAAAACCGGTCTTTGCGGGATCGGTCAGGGTCTCCTGAATCCGCCGCACATTTTTGGAAAGGGTCAGGGCCTTTTCAGCCATGCCGCTTAATTGAACCACCCCTTTATACTTGAGCAGCAACCTGAAAAATGCATTGAGCCACTCCCGGATCATCTCGGGCAGTTCCAGGAACCTGAGCAGGTGGCCGGTGGGCGAGGTATCCAGCACAAGGATGTCGAACGCTTCTTCGGCCCTTAAGTCCATAATCCGGTCCAAAGCCATAATTTCATCCAGGCCCGGCGGCGCCAGGGAAAGAAGTTCAGTCATAACCTCCCGATCAAATTTGACATCCATGCCGCTTTCAACAAACCGGTCAAAGACCCCTTTGATTTCGTTTTCAAATGTTGCCTTATAGGCCTCAAAAAGTTTATCCCCATTGATTTCTACTGCAAAGAGATTGATGTCAGAAGTCTGAGGTTCGATGTCAGAAGTCCCTGCCCTCTGCTCTCTGCCAGCCGCCTCCTGAACTGCCGTGATCTCATCCCCGATGGATTGATTCAGGGCATCGGACAGGGAGTGGGCCGGATCCGTGGAAAACAGGAGGACTTTTTTATCCGTATAGGTTTCGGCAAGATGCAGGGCCGCGGCCGCGGCAAGGGTGGTCTTTCCCACTCCTCCCTTGCCTCCGAAAAGATAAAATTCAAGGGCGGGGTTCCACTTCAGATAGACCTTCGGCCTTTGGGCCTGCATGTCCGACTTTGCGGGAACACCCGGAACCGGCCCACCGCCCATAGAATCGGCCAGGGTCTGCAGGCCGTCAATCCCCCGGATCTCCTGTGCAAGCAGGGGCGCCTGGATCAGGCCATAATGGGGAAAAGTCTTTTGGAGCAAGTCCAGGGAGGGCTTCTGGGCCCTTTGCCTGGCCCTGCAAAGGGAACAGTCATGGTGCTCCGCCACTCGGTTGATAATGATCTCTTTTACCGGGATGGACAGGTCCATGAGTCTCTGATTCAGCCGCCGGGTTTCATTCACCGCCATGGGCTCGGGAAGGGTCACCGGTACAAACCGGGTGATTTGTCCATTTCGCAGCAATTTCAATACAGCGTCAATGTCAGCAGAGAGGTCTTTGATAAATCTGTCACATGCATCATCCATGTACTTTCGACCCGTGAAATGGGTGGCCATAAAGCGATATTTTTGCTGCATCAGGTCCAGGAGGTGGATCCACTTTTTCATCTGCTCGGGAAGCGCAAGCATCCTGACGGTATGTCCGGTGGGCGCGGTATCCAATAGGAGAATATCGTAGGTTTTTTCCCTGAGCAGCTCGGCCATGTGGATGACGGCCATGACCTCATCCATGCCGGGCAGTGAGAGCTCCAGAAATGACGCAATATCCTCCTGGTCAAAGTAGGTTCCCCTGTGGGCCAGTTCCCGGATGGTTTCTCCATGCGTTTCCTTGAATTCCCGGAGCAGTCTCGCTGCGTTTAGCTCCATGGCGAACAGGCCCTTGATTGGTGATTGGTGATTGGTGATTGATGATTGGCCTGCGTTCTGATCCGCCCTCCGCGTTCCGCCCTCTGCACTCTGCCCTCTGCCCCCTGCCCCCTGGATTGCCGTCACCCGATCCCCGATTTCCACCCCGAAGCTGTCCGACAGGGAATGGGCCGGATCGGTGGATATGATGAGGATCTTCTTGCCGCCCTGGTACCTGTCGGCAAGATGCAAGGCAGACGCAGCGGCCATGGTGGTCTTGCCCACACCGCCCTTGCCGCCGAAAATGATCAGACGAAGTTCCTGGTTTTGGAGGAATTCGGGCATTGATGTTCTGGGTCCTGGGTTCTGGGTTTCCCGCACATGGCGGGATTGCAGGTCGCGGTAGGAAAAATGTTTCCACCGCCCGCTTCGCTCAAGACGCCAAGGACGCAGAGAGAAAAGACTTCCACCTGCATAGAAGCCGCCATTACACAATTTATAAGAAAAACACGATAGACAGCCGAAGTATCCTATCGCCGTCAGGCATGCTGTTATTTGTTTTCCTCCCTCTCAGAGGAAAACAAATAAAAAATCAACTCTGCGTACTCTGCGCCTCCGCGGTGAATCCTGCTTTACTTGGGATTTTTTTGCAGGCCTGGTGGTTGACTCACTTCAAACTTCATCCTCTGCTCCTGCTTTCAGCAGTCTCAAATCCAATAGGTTGTTGTTCAGGGTGAGGGTGTGGTTATTCAGGGTCACCGGGGCGGACAACTGGATGATCTCTCTCAGGGAGACCCCCACCTTGTGGGAACGGATGGTCAGGCGGTCCCCCGCCAGGTCCAGACGGATATCCCCCGGCTCAAGCCCCTTGACCTCCATAATGATCTGAATCCGGGCATCCTCGTCAAAGACCTCGATGAAACGCCCCTCATGTGAAACCAGTTTTTCCCGCCTTCCCAACATCCACCAGCTGAACAGGATCTTCTCACCGGTCTCGGGATCCGCCCTGGCTCTCTCAAAAGAGAAGATGGGACACCCCACCACCTTTTCTGCTATGGGGTTGAGGGTCTCTTTAATAAGGAGGAGCACGTGCATGTGGGTGGGCGCATCAATGACCCGGGCCAGTTCGGTGATCCGGGCATGGCCCTTTTCCCACAAAAACCACAGCAGGGCCTGGCCGTCGGCATCGAGCTGTGCGGCCATCTCCTGGAGGATATTTACATCGAACTTTAAAAGCGCGGCCTGAAAAATCGCTTTTTTCCAGCCGGCCATGTTGTTCACCGCAAACCAGACTTTGCCTTTACCGGGAGATGCGGGTGCATCAAAGGCTATACACAATACATCGCGTATCTTCAGGACACAGTAGTGACGCTCCATATCAAGGGTACGCACAGCTTCGAGCGCGACCTCAAACACGGTTCTGGGCCGCTGAAACAGAATGAACCTGCGGTCCGTAAGAAAAGACTGGACCGGACGCCAGCCCGAGCGAGTGTTTCGCCTGTAGACGCCCTGGTCTTTTAACAGGATGTGCTCTCCTTTCTCCAGACCGGGTTCATCCAGCCTGCCGTGGCCCAGTCGGGTTTTACGGGGCCTTCGCACCGGCTGCCTATAGGGCATGGCGCATCCCTTCCAGCAGTTTCTTCAACCGCCCCATGGCATCACGGATGCACCCATTATCCCCTTCGGCAAGCCCCTGCCTGAGCGTTGAAACGGCTGCCTGCATCTGCTCAAGGGTAATCCGGCCCAATTGCCGCTCATTCTTGGCCAGTATTGTATCGGCTGCACGAAGCATGTTATGGGCCTGAATCTCAGTCTGTACGTGCTTCCGTTTCTCCATATCCCTGGTCACATGACGCTGTGCTTCCTGTATGGCCTCGGCCACCTGTTCCTCTGACAAGAGATGTGCGGCCTCTACGGTGATCCCTGTGCATACGCCGGTGTACAGTTCTTCGGCCGACACATTGACCATCCCATTGGCATCGATCTCAAATGTCACCTCCACCTGGGCCTTTCCCCGGGGAAGCGGCGGGATGTCACTCAGCTGGAAATTTCCCAAGCTGATGTTGTCCGCAGCCATCTCCCGCTCTCCCTGGAGCACGTGGATATCCATAACGGTCTGATCATCCACTGCATTGGTGAATATCCGCCCCGCGGAAGTAGGGATGGTGGCATTGCGGTGAATCAGCCTTGCAAAAAGCCCGCCCTCGGTCTCGATACCAAGGGACAGCGGGGTGACATCCACCAGTACCACATCTTCTATCTCTCCGGTCAGGATTCCGGCCTGCACGGCCGCGCCGATGGCGACCACCTCGTCCGGGTTGATCCGGGCATAGGGCCGCTTTTGAAACAGTTTTTCCGCCAGGTCTCTGATACACGGCATGCGGGTGGAGCCCCCCACCAGCACGATTCGGTCAATATCCTGAGGGTCCAGCCCGGCATCGGCCAGCACCTGACGGGTGGGTGCCTTTAGTTTGTCCCTCAGATCATGGCTGACGGCCTCGAATTCGGTCCGCTCCACCCAAACGTGCGGCGCCCCGAGCCCCTTTTTTCCTACAATATCAGCGGATATACAGACACGGGTACCGGATCGATAAGAGAGCTCCCTTTTGGCGCTCTCACTCACCCCTCTCAGATGATAAAGTCTCCTGTTATCAGACTTCAGATCGATTTGGTGTTCCTTTAGAAACCTGACCGCGAGGTGATCGACCATCCGGTCATCCCAATCATCCCCGCCGAGCCGGGTATTGCCGTTCACGGCCTTTACCTGAAACATACCGTCGCCCATCTCCAGCACAGAGACATCAAAGGTCCCGCCGCCCAGGTCCCATACCAAGACGGTCTGGATCCGGCTCCGGTGAAGTCCATAGGCCAGGGCCGCGGCCGTGGGCTCGTTGATGATCCGCATGACCTCGATCCCCGCAATGGTGGCGGCTTCCCGGGTGGCCTGACGCTGGGCGTCATTGAAATAGGCCGGAACCGTAATCACCGCCTTTTCCATGGGTGCGTTTATGTGGGCTTCCACATCTGTTTTGATCTTTTTCAGTATAAACGCGGAGATCTCCTGGGGTGAATATCCCCGGCCGTCTAAAAAGGCCCGATAGTCCGTGCCCATATGTCGCTTGATGGAGGCCACGGCCCGTTCGGGGTTGCAAGCGGCCGCTGCTCTGGCCGGTCCGCCCGCCAGGGGGTCTCCTTTGGGTGAGACCGCAAACACGGACGGGGTCAGATATTCCCCTTCCCCGTTTCTGATGACCCGGGCCCGGCCGTCTTCGATGACCGCAGCCACCGAGTAGGTGGTGCCCAGGTCTATGCCGATGGCATGGCTCACGGGGTCACCATTGGCGCATCAGAAGGCGGCACATACACCTCCTCTGTGAGGTGGATCCCCAGGTCCCCTGTGCATTTGTCGATGGCCTGTCGTAGAGGGTCAAGGTCTGAAGTCTTCAGCCTGGCGATCTTCTCCTCCCCCAGGAGGAGCCACAACTCGGGTTGGTCGCCCCCTTCCGCCTCAGAAATGTTTTCATGGATCATCATCCCCTTGATGTGGTCAAGCGGCGCCTCGAATAAAACCTCATCAAAGCCCCCATGATGAAGACATAATCGTTTCGGGGTCAGGTAAAACCGGCCGTACCGCCAGGCAGCAAACATCCCCTCTGTGGCGTAACACGCCCCCGGCACCTTGAGGATGACCTCCTCGCCCTGAAGCAGAGCCGCCTCCTGCCTGTCCCTGTGCTGCTGTTCCCATGCCCGGGTCCGCTCGTCCCACGCCTGCATAATTCCGTATTGGAGCATGGTCTCCATACCGGCCAGGGCGGCCCTCAGGTTCACGCCGATCAAGGGAATTCCCGCCACGGACACGATGAGGTCGGCATGGATCACCAGTCCCCTGTCCAGGACCCGATCCAGGAGGTCAACTAAGGTTGCGTGGGTGTCGCGTTGAGGCTCCATGAATTAGTCATTAGTCATTGGTTATTGGTCATTGGTTATTGGGCTATTGGTTTCTTGCCTATAGATTTTATATAGGCGTTCAGCTTTTTACCGATCGATTCTATATCTTCATTCAGTGAATTGAAGTCATCATCATTTATCAAATTTCTGTTATTTCCTTTAGCAAGCCAGGTTCTTGTTTCATAAAGTGAACCTCGTGCGTAATAACAGAACTGCTTATTTTCTTTATAAGAGAAACGACCGAAACCTTCACTTAAATTTGCAGCCACAGAATCTGCCGACCGAACTAACTGTTTGCCTATTGTATCCTTAGCAAAATAATTCCATTGAATTACAATTTCCCAAACTTCCTCACCCAGTTCCATCGCCAGTTGATAAACTTGGAGATCTTCCAGATTCATGGTTTCCTCCCCGTTCCTTCCGTTACCAATGACTATTGACCAATGACCAATGACCAGTGACCAATGACCAGTGACCAATGACCAGTGACCAATGACCACTGACCAATGACCAGTGACTAATGACCAGTGACCAATGACCAATGACCAGTGACCAATGACCACTGACCACTATTATACAAACGAATACGGCGGCCAGGGGCCGGTAAAGCGAACGGAGAAGCCCTTTAGAGAATCAATCTTTTCCAACTCATCTCCCAGTTCCTCACTGCCGTCTTTCGCGAGCAAACAAGATAGATTCATGAGCATCCGCATGCTTTGATTCTCTGCCTTTTTTGTCTTTTCTATATGAAGTTCAGCGGCATGGGGTTTGATCTTTTCATAAAAGGTCTGGAAGTATCGATCCGCCTGTATTTCCATCTCCTTTGTTAAAAGGTTTTCCAGTTTCTGCCTGTACATATAAGCGATACCCCGCGGTTTGGACCTTATCTCATCCCTAAGCTTCTTGATCTCTGCGCTCTCCTCGGTCATTTTCTGGGCCATGATCTCGCTGTCCCAAAACACCTGGACCCCATATTCGGCCCGGCCTCTGATTGCTTTCATCTTTGCTTTGAGGGGAGCGTAATCCTCCCTCAGCCAGTTTTTCATATTTTTTTCCGGGTCGGCATCCACATCTCCCCGGATGATGGTGTCAAATCCCATGGGGATCACGGTCCCGAATACGTCCCAGGCCTTATCCACCACCTTTTGGTGGGCAAGGACCCATGCCTGTACAGAGGCTTGATCGTTTGATTGATAGGGCTTGGATGGACAGGTATGAACTACGGCGCATAGATCCTTGTAAGGGATCGTATAGACTTCCTCGCCCTGTAGACCCGACTTACCGAAATTCACAGCTATATTTCCCTCTGCAATGCAGTAGAGGTATCGGCCCTCATCGGGTTCGGTTTCAGGAGAGCTCCTCTCACGGTGCGGCTTAGAGTCGACATCTGCTTTTTTTTTCATTGAAATCTTCACAGATTAATTCCTTGGTTAAAAACTTTACAGATTAACGCCTTATGCCGCCTACAGCGGCAACCTCTGAACCTTTCAACCTTTGAACCCATGAACGGTTACTTATTTCTTTCATCCCACTGCTCCGGGTTGACCATCTTATCTAAGAGGTCATCCACAATATTATCCAGACCCTCTCTGACCGATTTGACCGACTCCGTGATCCCCTGCTCCTGTTTCATCTCCTCCACGGCCGCATCCAGATCCATCAGGGCCTCGCCCAACCGGTTCACCTCCGCTTCGGTCAGGGTTCCTCCTTCCATTCTTTTCAAGGCCTGAAGCCTCAGCGCATCTGTGATGATCTCCACCAGGGCCACCACCAGTCCCAGAACGCCGTGCTTGAGGTTTTTTTCATCAATGTCAATGGGCATCTGTTAGTCCGAGGTCCGAAGTCCAAGATCGAGCGTCATAACTGCACAACATCTTAGGTTTTCTCTGTTGACATTTATCCCAGAAAGCCATATTTTAATTAAAAGGGAGGGACTGAAAATGAACGACATCAGTAAAGCAGTCGGCGGTTTTCGTTCTGCGATCCAGGATCTTTTAGTTCCGGAACTCAAGGCAATCCATACCGAGCTTAAACACCACAGTGAGGAATTTGCCCGAATTGAAAAACGTTTTGAGGCTGTTGATAAACGCTTTGAGGCGATGGATAAACGCTTTGAGGATCTTCGCCGGGAGATGAACCAGCGTTTTGAAGCCGTATTCGGGTCTTTGAACCGCATGGAAGCTTTCCAGGGAGAAATCCTGGCAAAACTTGATCTCAAACAGGAAGTGACTGAATATACATCCAAAACAACCGCCTTGGAAAAGCGCGTCGATGACCTCTGGGCCTTACTCAAAAATTCCAAACTCTTCTCCCCCACCTGATGATACCCCTTTGGATTGATGATGTTTGATTGAAAAACCTGCAACCTGCAACCCAAATTTCCTACTCACTGATGGTCTCCTGTGCCTTGGCCTTGGCGCTGACCCAGCCGCACCAGGGACAGCCCTCCCCCATCAGCTCGGCCACAGTGACCCGTTTTTCACACTGGGGGCAGTAGTCCCTCGACACCTTCGCGTCGTCCCAGGCAGGGGTCTCCACGGCGGTTCCTGAGGGAAATTCCAGGCCGTATCTCGCAGCGGTTTCAAAGGAGGCCAAAGCCGCCCGGATCTTGATGCCGAGCAGTTCAACCCCCACCACGGAGACCATGATGTCCGCGTTAATCACCAGCCCCTTGTCCAGGACCCGGTCGATGACATCGGCCAGTGTGCCGCCGTTCGCATCATGAGCGTCTCTCGCGGGTTCTATTGCCATGGTTTGACTCCTCCTTTGGAGATTTGCGATTTCAGATTTGCGATTGCCGATTAAAACCCTAAATGAGCGTAATTTCCAGAATTCCACTCCCGTAGGATTTCCAGGCTATCGTTTCGGCATGATGAGGCAGGCTGATTTTTTTATGGTACTTACCTGCGAATATAAACAAGGTATCCGCATTCAGATCGAGTCGGATGTCATCTTCAAGAACATCGGGGATTTCAGCAATGATTCGTATACGCTTCCCGTTAAATATCTTAAGCGGAAATTCCATAGGGCCTCTGTGGACAGCGTTTTGATCTAAGGTCCAGGGCTTAGGCAGCCCACCTTCTATCCCGGATCCATCCTCTCGCGCATCAGAGATGACCTGCGTGCGACCCGACATCACTCCGTTTCTTCCGTATCTATCCGCTTGCGCATTCTGACGCGTCTGAATTCCATCATGTTTCCTTCCGTATCCATCCGGGTGTCATAGATCGCCAGGATATCCATACCGTCCGGAATGGATCTCTTTTCCACCACCTCCATGGTCACCCGCCATTCCTCGGCATCCTTTTCCGCGGACAGGGTGGAGGAGATCTCCAAGCCGGTGAGCTCACTTAGTTCAGAGCGGGCCTTTTTGATAATGTCCGACATCCCCAGGGTCATTTGTATTACCTCCTTTAATCAACCTTGTTCCTTGAGTTCCCGGATGGCTTCCAGCTGTTCCATCAACCGTGCCTCTTCCTGTTCAAAGGTTTCGTCACTGATTTCGTCCATCTCGTGCCGCATCTGGAGCTGAAGCAGGGCTTCATGGACCTTGGACTCATCGGTCATCTCCTGATAGGCTGCATCCCTGAGCTTGGTCCCGAGCCAGATGGTGAATTTCAGGGGCGAAAAGAGTATGTCATCGAGGATGAAGGCCATTTTCTTGATCGCAGTATGCAGTAGGCGGTGCGCAGTTTTGTTATAGCCGAATGATCGTCTTTAAACCAAACCAGAAATACGTAACGCCCGATCACTGATTTAAATACTTTTTCAATCCGTTGAGTATCCGTCCCAACTCCTCTGTTTTACTTCTTGTGCTTAAATAGATTTTCTCATTTGTGAACTCGAGTTTATATGCCACTATCAGCAAACTTTCGGTCTCATTCAGAGATCCCATTGCAATATCCACAAAACGTTTAAAATCTTTTCTTGAACTTCTCCCTGCACCTTCGGCTATGTTGCTGGAAATAGAGACGACGGCCCTTCGTATTTGAGATGTTAAACCGTAGAGTTCATCCTTTGGAAAACTTTGGGTTATTTTGTATATGCTTACTGCGAATTCAACCCCCTTAATCCATGCCTCCAAATTCTCATACGTCTTTGCCATGTGATTCCCTCCTCCCAACTGCTTCCTGCATACTGCCTACCGCCCCCTGCATACTGCCCACCGCCCCCTGCATACTGCCCACTACTCACCATCTAACAACGATTTCCACGAAATTGCAGGGCGGGACCGGTCCCACATACTTGAGCTTCATGCGGCCGTTGTACCTGTGGCTCAGGGTATCCACCGCCTGGTCAAAGGCCTTTTCCTGCTCTTTTTTCACGAGAAAGGCGCTGTTGGTGATCATCTGATCCCCGAATACACGATTTGTCTTATGTTCCACCGAGAGTCCTTTAAGGTTCTGCAAAAGCTCCCTTTCTTCCCGCCCTTTTTTGGTCTCCAAGGCCTTTTTGACCATCTCTCCCAGTTTGACCTGATCCCGCTGGGTACCGCCCCGCCCGGACATCAGCCGCTGCTTCAGCCGTTTGATTTCGCGGTTTTCTTCTATGATTTC
>JAIPDZ010000141.1 GCA_021737425.1 Deltaproteobacteria bacterium | reverse complement strand
TAGCCCCGACAGGTCGGGATTTCCGCTTTGCTCCGACAAGCAACGGGCAATGCGCTCGCTGAGCATTTTCAAAGGAGCACCGCCCCCTGCACCAATGATTCCCAACATGTTCAGAATAATCCTCTTTTCAGTCTGTACCCTTATGCAGGTCTATGTGTTCTGGCGTCTGGGGTCGGTCCCCTTTGTGATCCGTCATGTCTCCAGAAGGACGGTGGGCACGGTTGGGCTGCTGCTCTGGGTCTTGCTCTTTTGCGGGCTTTTTTGGGGCCATAGGGGAAGTGGGCCCTGGGCCGCTATCCTGGAACTCCTGAGCATGAACTGGCTGGGCGTTCTCCTGTTGGCCCTTGCGTGTCTTCTGATGGTGGATGTGGGGACCGGCTTCGGATTGCTGTGGCGTGGAATCGCCCCCGTATTGAGAGGTTGGGCCCTGGCTGCAGCCGCTGTGCTTTCAATGGCGGCCATGGTCCAGGGGGCGCGGCCGCCGGTGGTGGAAAATTACGAAGTATCGGTTCCGGATCTTCCGAAACATATGGACGGCACGGTCATTGTGGGCATTGCCGATCTGCATTTGGGTTCGCTTTTGGGCCAGGGATGGCTCCAAAAACGGGTCATCCAGGTCAATGCCCTGAAGCCGGATATGGTGGTGCTTTTGGGCGATATCCTGGAAGGGCACGGGCCGTTCCACAAGCCCTTGATTCCCGTATTCCGAAAGCTTTCCGCGCCTTTGGGGATCTGGGCGGTGCCCGGCAACCATGAAGCCTACGGCAACTATGAGGCCGCGGTACGCCTGATGGAGGAGGCCGGATCCCGGGTCCTGTGCAATCAATGGGTGGAGATCCGGCCGGGCTTTGTGGTGGCCGGGGTGGAGGATCTGACCATTGCGAGACGACAGGGAAAGGCCCCCCATCAGGTTTCAAGCACCCTGGAAGGTTGCCCGCCCGGAACCACGGTGCTCCTTTCTCATACCCCGTGGCAGGTGGAGGCGGCGGCCCGGGCCGGCACGGATCTCATGCTCTGCGGGCATACCCACGGCGGACAGATCTGGCCCTTCGGCTATCTGGTCCGCTTGGTCTATCCAATGCTGGCAGGAGAATACCATATGGACGGCATGACCGTCATTGTATGCCGGGGCACCGGCACGTGGGGCCCCCGCATGAGACTCTGGAACCCCGGTGAAATCCTTCGGGTCACTTTGCGCTGTGCCGGGTGAGCACCCCATATTCAGGCGATTTCCTGACCCGAAACCCTTTTGCCAGGAGACACCTCAATGAGTCCCTTGACGGGCAGGCTTTTGGGATACGTGTTCCTCAGCTTGTTCATCGCCTTTGCGGCCGGTCCCTATACCGCACAAAAGACCGTATCTCAGACCGGTCCGGTGATTTTTCTCACTGCCGTGGCCCTGGGCCCCTCCCCGCCACCCTCCGCCTGCCCGGAGGGGGCCGCCCACATCAATGAAGCAACCCTGAAGTCCTTTCCCATGATACAAGCGGCGGTTGACCGGCTGAGTCAATGGCCCCTGGAGACCAATCAGGTGAGCCTGTACGGCGGCAATCTGCCTAAATTTATGGAACAGGTGCTGGGTCGTACTCAAAGAACCTTCTGCTTTGCCTACAGCGGACGGTATTTCAAGCTGACCTGGTTGCTGATTCGAGACATGGGGACATTATACCTGGTGGGCTTAGCGTCGCCTCCGGCCGTCCCGGTGCTGAGCAAATCAAATTTTTCCCAATATCCCCAGACGACCGCCTGTGTCCAGGGCCTGGAACAGGCGTATGCGGAGGGCCGTTCCACCTCCGATACGCCGCTCGGAACGGACCGATGGCGAGATGTTGAAAATCTCCAACGTGAGATGGAGATGGGGCGCGTCACCCCTTCGGTTCTGCGCAGGGACTCATTTTATAAAAGAATCCGGACCCAGATCCCCATGGATGAATGGAATCGACTGACCCAAGACCTGGGTGTGACCCCGGAGCGGGCCGCTTTTCGCACAGGCGGATATTTGATCCTCGGTGCATCACAAATGGTGAGCGAACGGGTGCGGAAGCCCATTGGGTGGTTCAAGATCGCCCGATACGGCTTTGCAGTACTTTTTTTGGCGTTAGGCCTTTGGGCCATGCGAGGGATTTACCGCAAACGGCCGGGCATCAACCTTAATCCGCGATGGTCCGCCATTGTGGGCGACGGAATTTTCATCCTGTTCAGTGGTTTCGGGGCCTACTGCCTCATCGAGTACGCCATGAGTCAGGGGTTTCACATGACGTCTTTTATGAAGGAAGATGTGGTTCGAGGGATGTGCGCCATCGGTTATCTGCCGGCCACCGCCTTTTTCGCCCTGTTTTCCGCCAATCAGTTCAGCCAGAGTGTGGAGGTGTCTCGTGATGGCCTCACCCTTCACTATCCCGGTGACGTAAGAGAGTTGAAGTGGGAGGATATCAAGGGATTTGATAGGAGGGGCAGCTATACGGTGGTGGTTCGTGGCGGGACCATGATCCCCCGTAAGATTCAGACCAAGCTGGTCATCCTCACCAACAGGGGTGAATTGACCCTGGTGGAACCGGGATACAGGAAGACCAAACACAAGCTCATCAGTACCATAAAAGAGAATGCGCCTGACCGGCTTCAACCGGACCTGGAGGAGATAAGAAAGGCGTGGTAGTATTATCCTTGACTAAAATTTAGGATGCTCGCAAAATAATACACACCATACGATTGATATCTTTGCAAAGGCATTCTGGACCCATCGGGAGCTCGCAATCATGAACAGCAAAAACCTCGCGCTATCCGTAAGACTATTCGGGGTGCTTACCGTCTTTTGTTTGGTAATGCCCCCTGCAATACCGCGGGCCGCCTTTGCCCAGACGCTGTGCACCGATGCGATGATCTGGGCCGTATTCCCCACATCCAAGGACCTGCCCGGCGTCAATGACCAGCTTCTCAACAAAAACGGCCCCACCGTGAATTCGGACGGCACCCGGTCTTTTGCCAAGCGGTGGTCCGCAGGATCGGTCAGCCGCTCGGTCAATATTACCCTGACCGAGTACCCCGATACAAAAACGGCGAGTCAGAAAGTTCATGCCTATGGATTTGATGACCAAAAGGGCCAAGTCAGAACCGGCAGGGCGAAACTGAGCTTCGGCGATGAGGGGTATAAGACCGATGACGTCAGAAGGCCTTACTACCTGGTGCACAGGGGACAATTTACAGTGTCCTATTACACCAGCTATCCGGGACGTAGCGGCGGCATTCCCGGAGACCAGGATCCAACTGTAGAAAAGATCATCCAGAAGATCGCGGCACTTCCCTGTCTGGGCGCTACAGTCACGCCGCCTCCTCCTCCGCCGCCAGCCGCCAATCAATGCCCCCGGATTTCACTGAAAGCCTCGCCCGTAAAGGCCGGTCCGTCCCAGACCATCACCCTGACGGCCCAGGCCGCGGATCCGGAAGGGGACGATCTTAAGCTGAAATGGTCGGTCACCGATGCTCAGGGTAGGTTTGTGAATGTGGCATGGAATGGAAAAGTGGTCACCGGCACCGGAAAAGTGCAGGATACCATTTCCTGGAAGCCTCCCTCCCCAGGACAGTACACCATAAGCGCGAGCGTATCGGACGGAAAATGCGGCAAGACGGAAAAGGCCTCCACGCAGGTGCTGGTCCAGGCAGGGATGAACGTCAGCGTAAACACGGATAAAACCACCTATACCCCCGGAGAAACGGTAAAGATTCAGGGCCGGGTGTGGAATGATCAAGGTGGATTGGGGAATGCCACGGTGAAAATCAATGTGGATGGCACCATTCTGACCGCCACCACCGGGTTGGACGGGACCTATGAAAAGGCGTACCCCATCTCCTCGTCTGCAGGCCCAAAGGATGTCAAGGTCATGGTTACAGCCTCTCACCCCGGATATGCCGATACACCCGGCAGCACCCGCTTTCGAGTGGGACCCAAGGCATTACTGGTCACCATCACCACTGAAAATCAAAAAGCGTATTATCTCGCCGGGGAAAAGATTAATTATACGGTTACGGTTACGGACGGTATAGGGAATCCGTTCTCAAACGCCGAACTGAAGGTGACGGCCACCCGCCTGGGCTCCAAAAGACCACTGGGGTATCATTTGGGCAACACGGATCAGGCCGGGAAGTATGCCAACCATTTCATCTGGGATACCCTGGGCGTAGAGGGAAAGCTGGAAATAGAGGTGACGGCCGCAGACCTGGGTCTCAAAATCCATCAAGGCTATGCGCCCGGAAAGAATTCTATCACCCTTTCGGGTTGCGGCGATGGCGTGCTGCAATGCCCTAATCCAAATAAATACTGTGAGAATTGCGCCAATTGCCCGGAAGACTGCCCGTGTAAGCCGGGTGAAATATGTGATCCCCTTAATGAGAAAGGGGATAAGCAGACCGGGTGCAGTCCCAAGACCGCTGTTATTTTTACCACCAATGCAGATCCCCATTATACCTGGTATCATCAATGGGTTGCCAGTAATGAACTGGCCTACATTAAGGGGGAATTCAAGAAAAAGAAATACGATATCAAAACAGTCAATCTAAAGGGTACCCTCGTATACATTCCGAAAGAGCAGGAAGAGGTGTGGATCCCTGATAGCGGCCAGATTGCCAAATATCTGGCAAGGCCGTCCACAAAAGCCATTGCGTTTTTTGGCCATGGTGGGTCGTGTATAAAAGAGGACCCTAAAACCTACATCCCCTCTCTCGGAGGGGATAATATCGCCAACAAGCTCCAAAGAAGTGTAATGGAAAAAACAGCACTTAATTATCAAAAATTGTATAAAATGGACTATACGAAAGCACGTAGTAAGGCAGTTTCAGAGATTATGGATCCGAATTGGGACTGTGGCCTTGATATGGCCTATATCCATGCCTGCCACTCATTAAATGATCACAGCCTGCTCAATTTGCTGGTACGAAAACGGGGAACCTACTGGGGTGACGAAGGGATATTGAACGGCGTACTGGATTTGGACGAGGTGGTCAAACCATAGGAGCTTCAAAACATGAAAAAGTGCCGCAAGCTTCCGTTAATTAATCTTATCATTATGGCATTTATGCTTTGTATGGGACTGTTTTGTTCTACGGCCATGGCAACCCAGGAAGAGGAACAGACCGTTTCCCAGGCCCTCTCTTCATACGGACTGAAGCAGGTAAAGGTATCCATTACCGGAGAAACCGTGCGGGTGCGATACCTGCAGCGGTATTCTGAATTTAAGGCTCTGGATGAAGCGGCTGTAAGGGTGGCTGAAATTGCTCGCCTCGTAAATCAGCGATTATCCGGTCAGAGGCAGGTTTTTATAGAGCAGCTCTTTGATGATGATCAGATCGTGGAAGTGGCAGTGGCAACAGCAGATGCAGAGCGGTTCCTGAATAAGGAACTCAGCACCGACGGGTTTTTAAAAAAGGTTACGATAAGCCCCCTCACCAGGGGCGTCTTAATCGTCCCCGGCCTGTGTGAGCCGGACAAGGGAAAGAACTGCCGAAACTGCCAGGCCTGTGTCTGCTATCCCAATGAGGTTTGTGCGCCCGCCGACCCAAGGGCCAATAAAAGAGGCTGCGTTGCAAAATACATCCCTGAAAATGCCCATCTGGTGGGATCGGAATATGTGTGCAATGCGGGCTATAAATGGAATTCGGATATAACCGGTTGCATTGACGCGGCAGGGAGTTCGGTAGATTTGCCTGATGGAAAATCACCGGTTTCTACGGGCCCTGTAGGCGCAGTTTTCAAGCAAATCCTGTTGCTGGAGAGTATTCCGCCTTCGACATGGGCCCAAAAGAGTGTATTTGCTCCGGGCGACAGCATCTATGTCTGGGTGGAAAGCGGGATATTAAACAGCCCGCATACCCTGGAGATTGTATGGGCCAGTCCCTCCGGAGAAATAGTCAAACGGGAGCAGTTCGAGTTGCGGGGATGGGGTTCAAGGGAAACCTTATGGTCTGAATTGAACACTTCGCCCGATGCGATGCAAGGCCGGTGGACCATTGAACTTCTTATAGATGGCAGCGTTGAAGCGCCTATATCCTTTGTGCTTCGACCTTGACAGAGGCGGTTTGATAACTGAGCGTTCGAGGTGGATGTCCTTTTGCTGGACGCCGCTTTGAGATTTGATAAAAGCGGGTATCGGGCTTGAAGGCCCAAGGTCCGTAGACATCACTTTGAAGAAGCCCATTTCATCCAGGACTGGCAGATGTAGCATTGAAGAACCGCCAATTCAAGAATACTATAGCCCGTTTTCCGTCGCCTAATATGGATTTGAAAGGAATGTGATAGAGTAATCTTAAATTGAGACATGGCCGTTTTTTGGGAGTTGGTGAGTAAAACCTTCAAAGCGAACCGCACCTGATGTTCTTTGGGTTTCCTCTTCCTGAAGCTAACCGTTTCGGAGCATATAAGGTTAACACCCTACAAAATGGCAAATATATCAACCGTTCTAATTTTCCCCTTAATCGGAGTGGTAGGCATTTGTTTAACGGATATCGGTTCGTCCATCTCGGCCAAAGTCTCTCCGCTGATGAGAATTTTCGTGTCGAATTCCTTGTTGAGTACCTGGAGACGGGAAGCTATATTCACCGTGTCACCCACCAATGAATAGGTAACTCGGTCTCGCCCACCCATATTGGCTGCCAGCAATTCACCAGTGTGAATACCGATACCGTTATCCAATGGCAGGAAACCCTGTTGAGCCAGGCTATGATTGACCTCTTCCAAACATTCACGCATCTCCAATGCCGCCTTTACGGCAGAGCTTGCATGGTTTTTTGTAGGAACAGGCGCACCGAAAACGGCCTCAAGCTCATCTCCAATATACTGTAGTACCAGACCTCCATGTTTTTGTATGGTATCGGCCATAGCTTTGAAATACGTGTTCATAATTCGAACCACTGCTTTGGGAGGTATAGCTTCTACCATTGGGGTGAAATTGCGAAGGTCTGCAAACAAAACAGTCGCCTGCTTAATTTCTCCGTCTAAGGGTATCCGTCCGGATAGAATCTCATCCCTAACTTCCCGGGAAACATACCTGCCAAAGGTTTCTTTGACCTTAAGATGGTTTTGTATGTATCTTGAAGATGCGACCACCACCAGGCCCCCAAACCCTGCTGACGGTCTCAGTACAAAGCCCAAGGCTAAGGCGAGAACGAATAAACCTATGAGACCCAGACCAACGGCCACGCTGAGAGTAACAACCTTTAACTGTGAAGCCCTTCGAGTCATGCAGAGCGTAAGGGCCACAACGAGGCCAAGGGGTGCTAAAAGGGAATAGGGCCAACTTGGCATTAACAGGACCGAACCATTTCTAAGTGCTTCAACAACTCTTGCTTGAAATATCACTCCGGCCTCTTCTTTAGAAGAAGCAGGGGAAATGTGCTTGTCTTCGAATTCGAAGTCGGTCCCGATGAGAACCAGTTTGTCCGAGAACATTCGGGAATCGATACTGAGTGCCTGGGCAAAGGTGAGCGTCGGTATTCGGGCCGGGTTTCGCCAATCAGGCACGATTACAGTTCCCGAGGGGAATCTTTGTGCTGCAACGAGCGAGGAAAATGAATAAAGAGATCTGTCCCCGTTCGTGGGTAGCGTCAACATTTGTTTGCGGCAAATGCCGTCGGAATCAGGGGTTAAATTAATATACCCATACCCGTCCAGACCCAGTACCTTTTGATAAAACATAAAAGGTTCTTTTATAAGGCCATCGGACGCGATAGCATAACCAGAAACCAACCTGCATGATTTAGATGCCAAACTGAGGGATTTCAGTATTTTTTGGTCGTAATCTTTACTTATCTTGGCTAATGGGAACTGAGGCAGGATCATATCTATCCCGACAGCTTCCGGCCCTCCCGATGCGATTTTTCGCAACAGGGGCGCCAGGTGGCCGCCCCATAAAGCCAAGGGTATTCCAGCAGAGGCGTAATCCTTTTCAGTAATTAGAACAATCAGCAAGTTGTCTATCTGGCGTGGCTGCCCCAGGAGAGGGGCTGTGGTATCGAAAAATATTCCGTCCGAGCGTTTTCCTAAGTCGGTAGTGGAAAACAGGAGCCCTGCCGTCAATGCGGTCACAGCAATCAGAGCAGTTGGATAAAAACTTTTCGTGCTTTTAATAGAAAAAAACACATTTTATCCGGAATCTAATGGTTTTCCTTAAATGGGTTATAGGAATCTCGTAACAGTTTAGGTTGCTGAAACGTGTTGCCGGCCATTAGGGGGCCTTTTATCAATTGGTAGTGATTTCAAAAGGCTAAATTAATACGAAATCTCATCAAAAAGTCTTTTACAGTGCTATTGCTTGCACTGGATATTTCTACGCGTTTTTACGATTGTTTCCATCAAAGCCAATCGTTTTGAGAGATCATCGATTGTTGACCTTTGCTCCTGGACAACCTTCGTCAAGACCGCGACCACATCCATTGGGCTCATCCCTTTCTTGTTTTTGGTAGCCACAAGCGCAGGTGCTTCTTCTGCAATGAACCCTACATGTTTTTCTTGGGCATCGGCTTTATAGGCGAATTCAACGGGCCTAAGATGATCTAACGCGTCAAAGGCCTTGACTTTTGTAAGTTGCTTGATATCGGTTTTGTACTCCCTGCTGGAGGCATTGGTCCACACACCCCCGCTGGTGACATAGGCACCGCTTCCCATATGCAGAGGAAAGGAAGGATTTTTATTACCAATTCCAACATTTCCCCCATTAGGATTTACAACAAAATTCATCCAATCGACCCCTTCCTGCAGTGCGAACATCTCGGCATAGCTCTGTGAAGAACCTATATCCCAGCCGAAGTAGATATTTTTTGGATTAGTTGCCGCCTTATTGGTGATAACTATACCCCTATTGCCCGCATCCTGTCCAAGGACAAATGGAGCGCTTCCCCAAACTGACGCCCCATTAGTCAATAAGGCACCGCTCACTGCTACACCGCCCTTGTCATCCACATTGAATATTTCTTCATCGTTGTCGTTCAGAATAACGAATCGGTCTTCACCGCATTGCCCATTGTGTGGAACGAAGAAGCACACTGAAAGAAATAGCCATAAGCCTATTGTAGCTGTCTTAACCATGTCACACCTCCTTATTTTTGAAATTGTAACTTGACATTTTTTAGTTTGAGTTTTCCATCATCAACGGTCATCGATCCCTTAACCGTAGCGTAGTATGTTCCTGGTAGACAAGATGAAGAGAGACAGTCACCTTCAAGTGTGAGATGTTTATTTTCGGTTAAACTGATATCTTCTTCGTAGCTTTCTCCAGAAATCTTGATGGTATCTCCCGAAATTGCTGCATTGATCGCTTCTTGAATGCTGGTATAGCAGGGCATTTTGCCATTGCAGATGCCATCGGATGAAACATAGCGTATGGGTTCTGTGGGGACGAATTGTGGTGTGGTGAACGTAACATCTTCCCCAATCGTGGTCCCCACGCTATTGATGGCCACGAGTCTATAATGGTATGTGGTCCCTTCATCAAGCCAGTCGATCTCAGCGGTTACTGATATCTCACTAGTTCCAGAACCGGCACTTTCGGTTACAGTCGATATTCCATAGGCGGATGTTAGACCGTATTCAAAATAGTATGTGGTGCTCGATCCGTTTGGATTGACTGTACCGTTCAAGGTGGCTGAATCAAGGGTGAGCGAAGTTGCTGAACCGGTGCTGACCGAAGGGGGACCTGAATAACTCATGAGTTCATATGTGATGCCATCCTCAATCATCTTGACCAACCCGATATCTTTGGCCATATAATAAATAATGGTCCCCTCATCGTTGACTTTGGAGAACTTATAGGTGGTGAAGGTGCCGGCTCTAACCGTGGTGGTAAAGGGACCACTAATGGAGATCGTAAACTTATCCGCTCCGTAACCTTTATACTCGTCATAAAGATAAAGTTTTGTCCGCCACTCGCACGAATAGTCCTCCCCCACTTCCAAAACGCTTGGGAGAAATAGTTCTCTTGTTCTTTCAGGGATAGATGTCCAACCCCAGCTTGCAGGGGTTACGAAGCCGGGATCAGCAGCCCAGGTGGCCCCATAATACATAAGGCGGTTTGAAGAATCGTATTTAAAAAAGTGACAGTTCTGAGTTCCGCTGCCGGGCCAGTCAACATGAAAAACGTTTGAAAAAATATACGTTGCATAAGTGCCATAAGATATCGTCATTTGGGTATCACCGTATTTTGAATCACTGGCGAAATCCTCACAGTACCCATCCCTCAGGATCCAGTAATCTTTGGTTTTTATTGTGTTGGCAAAAACAGTGGATCCGCCCACTATGCAAATGGCAGCTACGACAATCAGTAAAACCAAAAGTTGTTTGGATTTCATCGCTTCCTCCGAAGACCTTTTTAGATGCGACAATGGTAAACGCGTAGCCTGAAATCTATGAGCACCTTTAATTTTCTCCTAAAGATCACGGAAAGATGGCATTTAACAATTAAAAAGAATGTAAAGTTCTGAGAAATCGTTTTTTCGAAGGTTTAGTGTTCTAAAAAACATTTTGCCGCATGTGTATTTGTAATAGTCTGATAAAGTTTCCGAAAAATTGCATTATTCAATAGTCCTGACCGCCCTAACAAAACAGGTGGATTCTACGATTTCATAGCGAGATCCCTCATTACTCCCATAGCCGATTTGAATACCCCCATCGGAAAAATCCACATAGTAGGCATTTTCTCTTTCCTGGTCT
>JAIPDZ010000140.1 GCA_021737425.1 Deltaproteobacteria bacterium | reverse complement strand
AAGCTTCTGCGGATGAAAAAGGCCCCTGATTTTCTAAAAAACGTCCCCATGGGCCAGAAGTTGAGGTTCCTGCCCGCAGCCACCCTGGGGACGTGCATGTGATGCTGGTAGAGGATGTAGTTCAGGACCAAATAGTCGATATGACTCTTGTGGGAGGGGATGTATATAAGGGGCCCTTTCCTGGCCCAGACCCTGACCGTGGCCAGTTCTTCGTCCTTGAGATCGATGCCCTCGAACATCTTTTTCCAGATCCAGGTCAATACCTTGTTGGCAAATTCAATGTAAGCGATGTTGTAGTCTGCGGCAATCTCATCAAAATATCGGGACGCCTCTCTCTTGAGGGATTTGAGCCGGGACGGTTTGGATGACGATAGGCCCTTCAGGGTATGTAAGACCGTGGGGTCTTTCAGCACCTTTACCTTGAGCTGCTGTCTGGACTTCATGACAGGGCCTAACATGATTCTCTTCTGCCGGTCTATACGGTCGATGAGGGTCTGTCTCACCGATTCAGCCGTCTCTTCCAGGCCATGCGAACCGTCTTGTTCGGCCAAGAGCATCTTTACGTTGACGGGCGTTCCAAAATCGATAAAGGCCCGGCGGTTGTGTCTGAAAAAGAGCATGATTTTTCTCAGGGTTCCGGGTTTGTCCTTGAAGCCGAAAAATATCTCCAGAAGGGTGGGATGCTCTTTCTCCGGCGCCTTTTTGTACAGGACGAGGAGCGGTACGATATAGATGGGTTTCTCCATGTCTTTCTGGGTTTCCAAAAGCAGATGAAGGTACTCCTCCTGGGCATGCAGATAGTGCTTCCGAAAGGCCTTGGGGTCCACGAGACAGAACAGGGAGGTAACCCCTTCTGTAAGGGCTTCCGTAAAAAAAGGAGAGGAATCGGGCAGGCGGCCGTGTCTGACGAGATGACGCAGATGAAACTTGAGCACATGGAGTAAATGCGATAGGGGAAGGAGCAGGGCCATATTGAGATCAAAGGCGAGTTTGGGAAAGGGAAGACGGCCTTTGAGGAAACGGAAATGGTACAGGAGATAATCCAGGCTGCTCCTGTATTTGATGGCATACACCACCGTACCTTCCCGGTTCATTTGCTTGAGTTCCGCCACCATATCCTGGTTGAGACGGACCCGCTGGAAAAGCCGGTATAAAAACCAGCTCAGGAAGAACCGGGGTTTGTAGTCCAAAATGAAAGGAAAATATGGCTTCTTGCGCGACATCCGGCTTCATCTCCTCATGGTCTTTTCCTGCCCGGCGAGCCATCCCCCGTAGGGTATCCGGACCCGCCTGGATTCTGATCCCACCGCAGGTGAACCCCTACCCTGTCTTATGTAATACGAAGGGCCGATTCTTTCAACCCTCAAATTCTACGGCGCCATATGCGCACTCCCGTTTTCCCAGTGTTATGGAAAGGTCAAGCGATACCAAACACTTACCAAATGGATCCTCCCCCCGTCCGACAGCATCGAAACGCAGACGGGCATTCAGAATTATCCTCTGTATTGTTGACAAATGGGGCGTGATGCATGAATATGGAAGTAGTACGGTTGTATGGACGATAATCCCCAAGGAGGAGATAATGTATACTCCCATGGTAGTGTCCGGTCTGACAGTAGATCCGGTGACCAACAGCCCGATCGTCATCCTCAAGGAGGTTGACGGGGACGCCACCCTGCCCATCTGGATCGGTCTTTTAGAGGCGACGGCTATTGCCAGTGAACTGGAAGGGGTCCGGTTTTCGCGGCCCATGACCCACGATCTGTTAAAAAACATGCTGGACATGGTCAATATCAAGGTCAATCGAATCGAGGTCTGTGATCTTAAGGACAACACCTATTACGCCCTTATCCATTTCAGCTTTGAAGATAGGGAGATGTCCATAGACGCCAGGCCGAGTGATGCCATTGCGCTCTCCCTTCGATTGGATGCCCCCATATTTGTGGCGGACAAGGTGATCAGCGAATCCAGCCAGATAAATCTCAAAGCAGAGCCCGAGGATAAATCGGAGAAAGGGAAGAAGTGGCAGGATATCCTGGAGAATCTCAATCCGGAGGATTTCGGGAAGTATAAGATGTAATTCCGACCCCAAAGCCCCTACCTTCCTCCCCATGGGGTGTTTGGATTTCCCTTCATTGAAAATGCTCGACCAGCGGATCCCCTGCATCTTACTGCGGGTCAGCAAACGAACTGTACATGGACACAATGCCTCACATTCGGAAGATCTCCTGCCCCGCCGCTAAAGCGGGAGAGGGGGGTCGTTTCTAATGCTGTCCGACAGAAAAGGTGGCCGCATGCCACCTTCCAAGAGAAAAGCCCTGTTTCATATTGTCGGGGCTGTTGTGGTCGCCTGGTGGCTGGTACTCATGGGGATATGGATCCACCGGGACATTGACGAATCACCCCAGGCCTCTGAAATAAAAGGGGAAAGAGCGGCTCTTCATCACCTCCAAAGGGACTGGTTTGAGATCTACCTCGAGGGCCGCAAGGTGGGGTACGCCATGAATCAGATCAGCCCCCTTGAAAACGCCCTTCTGATCCAGGAAGAAATTGTCCTGAACCTCACCCTTATGGGTCAATCCAGTGGCATGCGGTCCTTGACCCGGGCCGTGGTGGACCCGGATTTTTCCCTCCAGAATTTCCTTTTCACCGTCACCTCGGGGGTGGTCACTTTCCAGGTGTCGGGCCAGGTGGAGGGTCATGTCCTGCATGTCCAGACCGGTGAGGGAGGAGATCAGGAGCAGTTTACCCTGCAGTTGGGGGGACCGGTGATGATCGGCGCCGGATTGTCCCATTATTTCAGGGGACGCCGTCTTGCACCGGGGCAGTCTTTTGCCTTTTCCCTGTTTGACCCCTCCGCCATGAGCCGCAGGCAGGTAAAGATCCGGGTGGCTGAAAAGACCCAGGTCAAGATCAACGGCATCCCCTATCCGGCCTACCGGCTGGATATGCGCATGTTTGATCAGGATTTGAGCTTCTGGGTGGACGAACAGGGAGCCTTATTACAGGAAGAGGGCTTTATGGGCTTACGCTTGGTCAAGTCCAGCGGCGCCGAGGCCACCAAAGGGATGGGCGAAGGGGAGGGCGTCGATTTTTATGAGTTGGCCGCCATTTCCGTGGAACCCAAATTGAGCAGACCCCGCAGTATCCGTCAGCTTACGGTGAGACTCAAGGGGATCCGCCCATCTGCGCTGGATCAGGCGGCGGTAAACCAGGGCCGGCAGCGCCTGAGTGGGGATGTGCTTGAAATCGTGCAGGAAAAGACCCCCTTGGAAGCGGGATACCGGTTGCCTTATACGGCGGTGTCAGAACGTATGAGTCCCTATCTTGAACCTGAACTGACCATCCAAAGTGAACATCCCCTGATTCTGGAAAAGGCCCGGGAGATCGCCGCCGGTGAAAAGGACCCGGTCCAGGCCGGCCGCAGACTGATGCAGTGGGTGCATTTTAATGTGAAAAAGCGACCCGTGGCGAGTGTGCCCAGTGCGCTTGAGGTCTTGAAACGCCGGGTGGGGGACTGCAATGAACACGCCGCATTGCTCACCGCGCTTTTGCGGGCACTGAGGATTCCGGCCCGGGTATGTGCAGGGCTGGTCTATACGAAGGGCCGCTTTTACTATCACGCCTGGGTGGAGGCCTATGTGGGGACCTGGATCTCCCTGGATCCGACCCTGAACCAGATGCCTGTGGACGCCACCCACATCAAACTAACCCAGGGCGCCATGGAAAAACAGGTGGATCTCATCGCCCTGATGGGCAACCTGCAATTGGATGTGATGGACTATGCCCATGATTCGCCTCCTTAACCTGACCAAGGTCTATCAGGGCCTACGGGCGGTCAACGGACTCAATCTGGAAATACCGAAAGGAACCCGGTTCGGTTTCTTGGGCCCTAACGGTGCGGGCAAGACCACCACCATCAAGATGCTGGCAGGGGTCCTCCGGCCCACCCAAGGCCGGGTCATCATCGACGGTCTGGATCTGGCAAGAGAGCCTGCGGCCGTCAAGCAACGGGTGGGGTTTATCCCGGATCGGCCTTTTCTGTACGAGAAATTGGCGGGTCGGGAATTTCTGGAATTGGTGGCCGGCCTGTATCACCTCACTTCAGATCCGTCTTTGGAGGCCCGTCTAACAGAGTTGTTGGAGCTTTTCGATCTGACCCTTTGGCAGGATGAATTGATTGAAAGCTACTCTCACGGGATGCGGCAGCGATTGATCATGTGTTCGGCCCTGCTGCACAGGCCCAAGGTCCTGGTGGTGGATGAACCCATGGTGGGCCTGGATCCTAAGGGGGCCAAGCTGGTCAAGGATCTCTTTAAAAGGCAGACGGAACAGGGGACCACCCTCTTTTTGTCCACCCATTCACTGGAAGTGGCTGAAGAGGTATGCGACCGGATCGCCATTATCCAGGCGGGGGAAATCATCGCCGTCGGTTCCGGGGAGCGTTTGAGAGAGCAGTCCGGGGTGGATGGGAACCTGGAACAGATCTTTCTGAAGCTGACCCAAGGAAAGCGTTTGGCCCATGAGCGACCTCTATCTGCTCCTTAGACCGAGGATGCTCGGTCTCAGAAACCGGATCTTTCGATCCCGGAAACGAGAAAAAAAACGGCCCCTGATCATGGGAGGACTGGGCCTGGTCTTCCTGGGCGGCATGTTTGTCCTCTCCTGCCGGGTGCTTGTCTATTTCCAGTCCGTGGAAATGATCGGCGACATCCTGGCCAAACATCTGCTTTCCATGGTGCTTTTGACCTTCTTTTGCCTGCTGGTCTTCAGCAATATCATCACCGCCTTGTCCAACCTCTATCTCTCCAAGGATCTGGAATTCTGCCATGCGGCTCCCGTGTCCGTGGAATCGCTGTTTGTGTCCAGGGCCGTGGGGACCTTTGTGGACAGTTCCTGGATGGTGATGGTGTTCGGGCTGCCCGTGTTCATGGCCTATGCCTGGGTGTACCGCCCGGGGCCGCTTTTCTATGTTACCCTCATCCATATCAACCTGGCCCTGGCCATTATTGCGTCCGGTTTGGGGATTCTGATCACCGTCATCCTGGTCCACCTATTCCCGGCCCGCCGTACCAAAGACATCATTTTGCTATTCTCGGTATTGATGATCATCGCACTCTACCTGTTTTTTCGTTTTTTAAGGCCCGAGCGGTTGGTGAACCCCGAGGCCTTCTTCTCCATTGCCCAGTACATGAGCGCCCTCAAGGCCCCGGATTCCCCGTATCTTCCCAGCCATTGGGCGGCCCAGGTCCTGTGGGACAGGCTGACCTCGTCTGAGCCCATGGGACGATGGTTTGAGGGCCTGCTGACCTGGAGCACGGCCGCCATGGTCGTAGTGATCAATATCTGGGTTGCGGGGGCTGTCTACTTTAAAGGATTTTCCAAGTCTCAGGAGGCCCGAAAGCGGCGAACAGCCGGTGGGCGTTGTCTACATTTGCTGACCCGTACGGTTACGCGCCCGTTCGGGCCGGATATATCCGCAGTCATGGCCAAGGATATCCGGGTGTTTTTCAGAGACAATACCCAGTGGTCCCAGCTGCTCCTCCTGGGGGCCCTGGTGGTGGTGTATGTATACAATTTCAGTGTCCTTCCTTTGGATAAGGGCCCCATGCGGCTCGATTTCCTTCAAAATGAGATCGCTTTTTTGAACATGGGGCTTGCCGGGTTCGTGCTCTCTGCGGTATGTACCCGGTTTGTGTACCCAGCGGTGAGCACTGAAGTCCGTTCCTACTGGATTCTCAGGTCCTCTCCCCTGGGGCTGAAGCGGTTCATGTGGGGCAAATACCTTCTTTTTCTCCTCCCCCTGCTTCTGTTGGGGGAGGTGTTAATCGTCCTGACCAACTATCTGTTGGAGGTCACTCCCTTTATGATGGGACTCACCACCGCCACCACGGGTCTCATGGTGTTGGGGATTATGGCCCTGGGCATCGGTTCGGGGGCCATGTACCCCAACTTCGAGCATGAAAACATCGCGCAGGTCTCCACCGGGTTCGGAGGCCTCCTGTATATGATGCTGAGCGCCCTTTATATCGGTCTAATCATCATCCTAGAAGCGGGGCCCGTGTATCTGCTCTTTATGGCCCAGGTTAGAGGGGACCCACTCTCCCCCCTGGATTGGGCCTTTGTGGCGGCCTCTTTTGTCGCCGTTATGGGCATCAGTCTATTGGCCGTATTCAAGCCCATGAAGAAGGGGCTTGCGCAATTGGAGAAAATAGAATGACATCGCATCCGGATATCTTTCCCATGCATGAATACGTGGGCAACCTCCATATCCACTCTACCTATTCGGACGGTGCGGCATCGGTGCCTGAGATCGCCCGTTTGGCCCAAAAGATCGGCCTGGAATTCATCATCTTCAATGACCACGCACACATGATGGATGCCCTCCATCTAAAGGAGGAAGGGTTTTATGAGGGGCTGCCTGTGATGATGGGGCTGGAAATCGGAGTGCGGTATCACCATTATCTAACCTTTGGCCTGGACGCTCTGATCCGGGAAAGGGGCCTTGGCCCCCAGGCGGTCATTGATAAGGTCAGCCGGCAGGGCGGGTTCGGGTTTCTGGCCCATCCCTTTGAAAAGGGGATGCCCTTTATGGAAAGGTCCATCGCCTACACCTGGAATGATGTTTCGGTAACGGGCTACACCGGGATCTGCATCTGGAATTTTTCCTCCCGGTGGAAAGAACGGGTCAAAAGTCTATTGCACGGCCTGTTGTTTCTCTGCTTCAAGGCCCAATTGCTGAAAGGTCCCAGCCCAAAGACCCTTCGCTTCTGGGATGCCGCGTGCCGGGAGCGACGGGTGGCGGCCATCGGCGGGTCTGATGCTCACGGTATGGTGTTGAAATGGCGCGGTTTCAAGCTGAGGCCGCTCCCCTACGAATATGCCCTCAATTCCATCAATGTCCACATCCTGTTGAAGAAGCCCTTATCCACCGCCTTTGGGGAGGCAAAGGCCCGGATCTACGGGGCCATGCAGCAAGGACGCCTGTTCATCGCCCATGACCGGCTGGCACCTGCCCGGGGGTTTGGGTTCGACTTCTACCCTAAAAACGGTACCCATATGGGCATGGGAGAAGAAAAATCCTTTGATCCTGGAACGTTTGTGATAAAGACCCCCAGAAGGGCCGAGATTCGGCTTATAAGAAATGGTAGTCTTTTAAAGAAATGGATGGCCAGAAAGGTCAGATTTCAGGTGACCCAAAAGGGGGTATACCGGGTGGAGGTGCATCTGCGGGTCCCCTTATTCGGGCTTCGGCCCTGGATCTTCTCCAATCCCATCTATCTGAGATAATCCCGCCTATTCAGAGAGCATCGTCGCTGTTGAACGTGAGAGCAGAGCTTTCTACTTAGGCCATTCTCCTGTTATTTTTCAATCAACGATCGCCAATCAACAATCGCCAATCCAATAACCGCTTGACAACACGCCCTCCTGAATATAAATATTTCTCTATGCCTGGGTGGCGGAATAGGTAGACGCAAGGGACTTAAAATCCCTCGGAGCTAAGTCTCTGTACGAGTTCGATTCTCGTCCCAGGCACCACGTAAAATCAATATGTTATAGCAAAATAGTTTAGCTCCTCCTACCATTCTGGATTTCGCATGACCCTGTGCAAAGAACATCTCGTCAGGAAAATCTCTTCCGTCAACGGCTGCTCAAAAAAGAAATCCAGCCAAATACTCGAAACTGCCTTGGAAGTCATCAAGTCCGCCCTGGAATCAGGTGAGGATATTATGATATCCGGTTTCGGCAAATTCCAGGTAAAGGCAAGAAAAAGCAGGCACGGGAGAATCCCGCAACTTAAGACCCATCTGGACCTCGGGGATAGAAGAGTCGTTACCTTCAGATGCTCAACTGTGTTCAAAAATAGGATCAATTCGACAAGCTGATTTGATGCCATTTCGGAATGTAAGTCTGATGCATTCGTAAAAAGTCACCCCGTTGAAAAACGGGGTCCAGGAGTTTGATAAGAGCCTGATCAAACTGGATTCTGGCTCCCGGATCGGAGTCCGGGACAAGCTTCGCCGGAATGACGGAAAGAGCGTATGTTCGATTTTTTACAAGACCATCAACTCTGGAGTGAAAACATTTTACACCATCATTCATCTCAAAGGCAGAACAAGTAGAGAACTTCGAGCAGAGTTAACCAAAATCATGCAACCCCACCCTGACAACGAAAAAAGAAGACATCCCCGCTTCCAGGTTCAATCAACCGTTTTTGCACTGGTGAAATCCGGGGCTTATACGCTGGGTGAGGTGCTGGATGTGAGTGAGGGCGGGTTGGCGTTGACTTATGTGGCCGACTCAGGGCCGGCGGTGAAGGAGGGGGCCCTGCATCTATTTGGATCCGGAGCGATATCGTATCTGCGGGATGTCCCCGTAAGAACCGTTTCCGACATTGAACTGCCCAATGAAGTGGAATTTTCCACCATTCCGGTCCGGCGTATGGGCGTGGAGTTCGGTGAGTTGACTGAAACCCAGCAGCAGAAGCTGCGCGGCTTTATATCGCAAAACGCACTAAACTGACAGAGGGTGACCCGGGACGAGCGGACATTTCTTTGGCGCCACCGTTGGGCTGCAGGTAGCTTTCATCCGACTACCCATATCCGGTAATCACCGGGTATGGGTATTTATTTTTCCAATTCTTTCTTCACGGCAACCCCGATTTTTTCTAAGGTATAAGGCTTTTTTATGTACTTGCCTGCCCCTGATCTCTGGGCAATGGCAACCTCTTTTGTTTTGGCGTACCCGCTCGCAATGATCGCCTTCTGCCCGGGACGGATTTTGACTATCTCCTCGTAGGTCTTACGCCCGTTAATCCCCTTCGGCATCACCATGTCAAGAACGATCAGATCCACCGGGTGCTCCTTTACATATTCAATGGCCGCTTCACCACAGGAGACGGCTTCCACAGTATAGCCCAGCCTGGTCAGCATACCGCTTGCCACCTCTCTTTGCCCCTCCTCGTCATCAACCACCAGGACCCTCTCTCCATGCCCGACATAGCTTTCAAGGGGAACCGCTGCCTTTTGAGCCACGACCGGTTTTCTAATCACCGGGAAGTAGAGTTCAAATACAGTTCCCCTTTCACTGGTATTCACGTTTATGTATCCATTATGATCTTGAACAGTATTCCACACAACAGCCAGGCCTAACCCTGTACCGCTTCGGCTCATTACCCTCTTTGTGTAAAACGGCTCAAAAATTCTCTCCAGATCTTCCGGAGATATACCGCCTCCCTCGTCTGCAACGCTCAGCACAGCATATTCTCCCTGACGTACCTCTTCATATCCCCTCAGGGGTTCATCCAGATACCGGTTTTCGGTAGATATGATAACCGTACCGCTGCCCTCAATGGCTTCAGCGGCGTTGACAATTAGATTCATCAAGGTTTTTTTGACGTGGGAGTGGGAACCACTCATGTTCAAAAGGTGGGGATCCAGCTCAGTCTTGAAGGCAACAAATGAGTGCGTTTCTTCTAATCTCTGATGTTCGGGAGAGCTTAGGTGATCTGTTACTATAGTGTTGAGATTCAGGACGTCTTTCCCCGTAGCCGCCCCCTTGGCGATGGTCATCAGATCTGCCACCACATCAACAGCACTCATCCCGGACTTCCTTATGGTTTCTATTGGTTTTCTCAAAGGGCTTTCCACGGGTAAATCCATCAGGAGTAGCTCCGGGTAGCTTACCATCCCTGACAGAATATTGTTCAAATCATGGGCAATCCCGCCCGCCATAAGGCCCAAAGATTCCATCTTCTGGGCTCGATGGAGTTGGGTTTTCAAAACTTCCCGCTCTTTCTCCGCCTGCTTGAGTCCGGTGATATCCAAATGGGTTGAAAGGCTGTGAATCGGAGTTCCGTTTTGGTCAAAAATGGTATCCATGTTCAGCAGTACATCAATGATGTCCCCTTTTTTGGTGACGATCCGTACCTCTTCGTTTTTGATTTTCTTTTCCTTTTTCCACATTTCAAAAAGCTGTTTTGCTTTTTCTTGGGAGTCGGTTGTATAGAGGGTGGAAATGAACGGCTTTCCGAGCAGGTCGTCTTTACTGTCATATCCGAGTGTTCTTACCACCACATTATTACAGTCTTCGATTTTTCCATCAAAGGTGATGTTGTAGGCAAGCATCGGGAGGTTTTCAAAGTACTCTTTCAGCTTGACTTTTTCAGCTTCCAGGGCTTCCTCTGCACGCTTTCTTTCCGCTATCTCTGCCTGCATCTCTTTAGTAGCTTTCTTAAGTTCAACTGTCCGTTCATTCACCAGCTCTTCAAGACCATCACGGTATTTCTTAAGTTCCAGATGGGTTCGAATCCTGGCCTTTACGATAGATGGACTAAAAGGCTTTGTGATGTAATCAACTGCACCGAGTCCAAGTCCTTTGGCCTCGTCATCTGTTTCGCTTTTAACCGATATGAAAATAACCGGAATATTTGACGTTTTTCTGTTGGTCTTCAACCGCTTGCACACTTCGTATCCGTCCATCCCAGGCATTATGATGTCCAAAAGTATCAGGTCAGGAGGATTTTGAGATGTGGCGACTCGCAGGGTATCCGTACCGTTTTCAGCCACCATGCATTGCCCGAAAGTATCCATTATCTTTATCAGCTTTTTCCTGCTCACCATATCATCATCAGCGATAAGGATTCTCATGAAAGATATTCCTCCCTTTTCGGATAACCTACCCCGGACAGCCTTTTTGTAAATT
>JAIPDZ010000139.1 GCA_021737425.1 Deltaproteobacteria bacterium | reverse complement strand
CCAGATCCAGGGCCTTGATCTGGGTATTTTGCATCTTTTGCTCCTGATTATATACGGCCCCCTTGGGGATTCCGGTGGTGCCGCTGGTGTAGAAAATCACCAACGGGTCTTTTTTCCGGATCTCTATTCGGGGCTCCTGTGTAGGATGGCCGTCCAGCAGATCCCTGTATCCGGTAATGCCGCTTTCGGATTCCCCGAAACTCACAAAGGTTTGGGTCTTTGAGAGTTGGTCCTGAATGTCTTTCATGGGTCCCTGGAATTCGGGCCCGAAAAAGAGGACCCGGGCCCGGGAGTCGTTGATGAGGTGCTCCAGTTCGTGCGGTTTCAGGCGGGGACTGAAATGGGCCAGCACAAATCCACCCTTCATGGCCGCTCCGAATACTTCCGGATACTCCAGCCGATTCCAGGAGATAATGCCCATGACATCTCCCTTTTGAATCCCCATGTCCTGGAGTCCATGGACGATGGCGTTCACCCTCTTATTGAATTGCCGGAAGTCGATTCGGTGGGATCCGCATACAAAGGCCTCTTGGTCCGGGTATAACAGCGCGTTTCGATAGATAAGGTCCGCAAAGGTGCCCAGGGGATAGCGGCTCAGTTCCTTGAGTATGAGTGTGTCGTTCATAATCCATCCTTTCCAAGATGCACGGGAAGGCGGGTGATGATTTCAGGGCCAGTTATGGGTGGCAGCAATGGTCTAATATTTAATCATTAGAAAATATTGAATATATTGTCAAGTGAAACTATTGTTTTGGGTTGAAATCCATGGGTATCCTCACTATGATATCCTGGAAGGAGATAAATATGCCCAATTTTAAGCCGGTTAAACAGCCAAGAATTTCGGATGTGGTTTTCCAGCAACTCAAGCAGGCCATCTTGGCCAACGGGTTCAAGGCCGGAGACCGGCTCCCTTCGGAAAAGGAGTTGTCCAAACAGTTTCAGGTCAGTCGGGCGGCCGTGCGGGAGGCCATCCGATCCTTGGAGAATGCCGGCTTCGTCACCATTCGTCAGGGGTCAAACGGCGGGGCCTATGTAACGGATCTGACCTTCGAACATCTCGCCAATGCCTGCCTGGATCTTTTTTTGGCCAACAAGATTTCCGTCCACGATCTCCATCATGTCCGCTTCCTCATCGAACCTGAGGTGGCCCGCCTGGCCGCCCTTCACACCAATGCCCAGTACAACGAGCGTCTGCTGGCGGCCTATAAGGCGGAGCATCCGCCTCAGGCCTCTTTGCGTGACGATATCGCCTCAGCCACCCAGGTGCATTTCATCCTGGCCGAGATGTGCGGAAACCCGTTTCTGGAGGCCCTGGTCAATTCGCTTTTGGGCATGAGCCGGAAGATGTTGGAGGAAATGAGGCCCACCCCCCCCAACTCCATTCATCCCCCGGGGTTGCACGGCCCCATTGTGGAGGCGGTGGTGGCCGGGGATGCGGATGCTGCGGCAAAGGCCATGAGAACCCATGCCGAAATCTTCTATGATAACCTGGTGAGGCTGGAAAAAGACTACCGTGAGCATGCGGATGAGGAGGGTTGATCTTCATTTCCGTAATTCCCCCCTTCCTGCAGGGCAATGTGCAGATGCCTTTCCACAGGTGGTTTACCTCTATAATTTACCCTCTATCCCGCCCCTATTTACGCATCGGATATAGGTGAATTGAGGCTCTGATGGACAAGCTGCGAGCCCATTGCCCGTAAGGGGCTTCGTATGCCCAACACGGGGGTCTCTTTCCCATGCCAAAATCCTAAGACTGTGACCAGTAGTTGCCCCAGATAATTTTTTTGAGATTATGAATAAAAATTTTCGATGCAAATTCGGATATATATAAGGGGCATAGGCAATTTATAGAATTTTTTTAAGTTTTTTCTTGACAAAAAATTTAACGAACGTTAATTAAACAAATCACTGAAGCACTGCCGTATTTTTTTAGCAGTATCAACAAAATCCGCACAGTGGTTGCCGTCTATTGTTGTTTGTCAGCCTTCAACACACATGACAGCTCGAATGATACCAAAGGCAAGGGAACAGGAGAAAGCCGAATGGATAACCGCACCCCATTGAAAAAAGGGTTATTTGATGAGAAAGATGGCGGTCGACTTCACGGAAATCAGTGCGCAACCTGTAAACGGGTTTACTTTCCTCCCGCCCCCTTTTGTTACGATTGTCTCGGAAGGGAGATGGAGGAGATCATCTTGAGCCGCAGGGGAAAGCTCTACAGTTACACAATCGGTCGTATGCCCTCCACTCATTTTGAGCCCCCTTATGCCCTCGGACTCATAGATCTCCCGGAGGGGGTTCGCGTCTTTGCGCCTCTGATCATGACCGAAGATGAAAGATACCGCATCGGCATGGAAATGGAGTTGATGATAGACGAGCTGTGGCAGGAAGAGGACCAACACATCGTAGCATACAGGTTCAAGCCCGTGAGTTGATGGAAACAAGGAGGCGGTAATGAGGGATGTAGCGGTAATTGGGATAGGGCAAAGTGCCTTTGGAAAATTCCCTTGGAGGACGGCAGCAGATCTGGGGGCTGATGCTGTCAGAGCTGCTTTTAGCGATTGTGGCATCTCTCCCAAGGCCATAGAGGTAGCTTACTGTGCCAGGGCATTCGATGCGAGTTGTACTGCTCAGGATGTATTGAAAGAAGTGGGAATACGAGGCATCGAAATGATTAATGTTGAAAACGCATGCGCGGGCGGAGCCACTTCTTTACGTGGTCTTTGGAAAGAGATCGCTGACGGCCGCCATGATGTGGGTATCGCCGTAGGCGTTGAATCCATGACAACCAGTCCTATCGCAGGTAAACTGATTCCGCCGGAAAAGTCAGATATTGAGGGACATCTCGGTCTCACCATGCCAGCCATGTTCGGCATGGTGGCAAGAAGGCAGATGGCGCAGGGTGCCCGCATAGAGGATTTTGCTCAGGTCTCGGTCAAGAATCATCACAACGGCTGCCTCAACCCGCAGGCACAGTACAAAAAGGAATTCTCGGTTGAAGATGTTCTCCAATCCCGCATGATCTGTGATCCCATCACGCTCCTGATGTGCTGCCCGAATACGGACGGCGCAGCAGCGGTCATCCTCTGTTCCATGGATGTCGCTAAACGCTACACGACGCAACCCATAAGGATTATGGCCTCAGCCCTTTGTTCAGCGGACTACAAATATACACAAGAAGATATCTGCCTCTCCCCGGTGGGACAAAAGGTGGCCACAATGGCGTACGAAATGGCGGGAGTGGAGCCAAAAGACATTGATTTGGTGGAAATGCACGATGCCTTTGCCAATGAAGAGATTCTGCGTTACGAAGATCTTATGCTCTGCGAACCCGGGGAGGGGATCCGCCTGCTCCGTTCCGGTGCAACCGCCCTCGGTGGGCGTATCCCGGTAAATCCCAGTGGCGGGCTTTTGGCGCTGGGCCATCCTTTGAGCGCCTCAGGTATTCGGACCGTCTGCGAAATCGTCCTCCATTTGCGCGGGCAGGCGGGCGCACGCCAGGTGCCGGGGGCTACGGTCGGGTTGGCCCAGATGTTGGGAGGGCTGGTGAGCAACCTTGAACATGGTACTGTAGCAGGAGTTCATATTTTAGCACGCTGAGGTATGAGATGATAAAGGGATTCAATCATGTGGGAATTGCAGTCAAAAATCTGGATGAGGCAGTGACATTCCTTGAAAAGACCTACAATGCAAGGCTGATAACCCGGACCCAGTATGAAGACCAACTGCTGGAAAGTGCCTTGCTGCAAGTCGGCGACGCCAAGTTGGAGTTACTTGGAAGTTTAACTTCAAAGGGTTTCATTGCACAGTTCATCAGGGAACGTGGAGAAGGAATCCATCATATATCTTTAGATGTGGATCAATTTGAAAAGGTTGTTCAAGAATTCAAGTCCAAGGGATTAGAAGTGTTGGGCGAGACAGAAAATGAGAATTTCAAAGCCTGTTTCATTCATCCAAAAGGGAACTATGGGGTACTTACCGAACTCATCGAGTTAAGCCAAGAGGGGAGTATGAAAAAGAAACGTTAATACTAACAGGAAGGAAGAGAGATTATGGAAGAAAAAGCCACGCGTTTTGAAGACCTCAAACCAATGCTCCGCCCAACCGGAATTGTGCCGGGGATTATCAAAGTGGATCCTGAAAAATGTACCGGCTGTGGCATGTGTGTCCTTAATTGTCCGTTCAAAAGCATGGAAATGGATGAACACAAACATCCCAAAATGAAGGATCAACACCTATGTTCGTCTTGCTTCAATTGTATTGCGGCGTGTCCGGAGGATGCTTTGTCCATCGTTCGGACCTACGATGTTAAGGAAGGGTTCTTCGATACCGATACGCCACCTTCCAAGATGCCGCTTGCTCCAAAAGATGCCGATGGAGAACCAACCGAATGGAATACCCTGGAACGGATCGTTTTGGAGCGACGCAGTACCAGGCATTACAAGAAAGATCCGGTTCCAGAATCTCTCCTCCTCCGTGTGCTGGAAGCCGGACGTTTTGCACCGAGTGGCGGCAATCATCAGCCCTGGAAGTTTACTGTGGTGACTGATCCGGAGTTTATTGCTGAACTGGAAGAAACCATGCATGGATTCTGGGCTCAGACTTACCCACTTTTCAATAACGATGATACCGTAATGAACATGGTAGAGACTGTAGAGACAGGTGTCTTTGACCCTAGAACTCAACGCGGTATCCAGTGCATTGCGAAGAAAATCTTACCCGTATACTTTGGCGGACCCGCAGTGATTTTTATGGGGGCCCATCCAAAACTCAACAATCCAGCGCTGACCATCGGTATTTGCGGTCAGAATATGAATCTCGTGGCCAATTCCCTGGGTCTTGGCGTCTGTTGGACAAATTTCGGAGCAGTACCCATAAACACTATGCCAGAGCTCAAGTCTAAGCTCGGGTTCGATGAGCCATGGACGGTTATTACTGCACTGGTAACCGGCTATCCGAAATTCAAGCAATCCAAAATGGTTCCGCGCCACTATCGCCCAGTTACCTGGTTCGGCCCCCGGTCCAAGGAACCTGAGATAAAAACCTAAGAAAAAAATGCTGATGTTAGAAATCTGGATGGTGAAGTCTAAATAGCTACCCTGGAGAATAAATGCAGAGACCTGTAAAACTTCATATGTGAGGAAAGGAGCCAAAAATATGGACTATTTCGATTTGAATATGAACTTGACCTCCGAGGACATCGCCTTAAGAGAGGCTGCCAGTAAGTTTGCCAAAGAAGTAATGCGGCCTATTTCCGTTCAAATCGACCAAATGACCCCCGAGGAGGCATTTGGTCCAGAGTCTCCATATTGGGACTTTATGCGTCAGGCATACCAGCTTGGCTACCACAAGCTGGCATTTCCGGAAGAAGTGGGTGGGCCAGGGTTGAACCCGCTCCAGATTCAGATCGTTATGGAAGAGTTAGCGTGGGGAAGTTTCGGGCTGACCTTAAATTTGAATACAACCTTTGATGCAGCCGTGGCTATGGCTGGAAGCCAAGAGCATGTCAAAGAATTCACCCTGCCTTATTGCCAGTGTACGGACGCCAGCTACTTGGGCTGCTGGGCGATTACTGAGCCTGACCACGGATCAGATACGGCGGCGGTAGGCCATCCAAGTTTTCGGGACCCCAATATCCCTGCCCAGTGCCGTGCACGTCTGGACGGCGATGATTATGTGATTAATGGACAGAAAGCGGCTTGGGTGTCTAATGGGCCGCTGGCGAATCATATCCTATTGATGTGCCAAGTCGATGCATCGAAGGGGCACGCGGGTGGTGGCATGTTCATTTTCGACCTTGACCGGCCAGGCATCTCTAAAGGAAAACCGCTTAGTAAACTGGGGATAAGGGACTTATGTCAAGGTGAAGTCTATTTTGACAACGTTCGAGTTCCTAAGGAAAATATGATTGTTGGGCCTGATATATATGAGCCGACGCTGCAGGCCTTTATCTGTTTGACACTTCCAACAGTGGGCACTTGGGCAACTGGTTTGGCGCGAGCAGCGTTCGATGAGACCCTACTATATGCCAGACAACGGGTGCAGGGTGGAAAGCCACTGATCGAGCATCCCAACGTGCAGCAAAAAATATTCGATATGTTTCGGAAAATAGAGGCCAGTCGTCAACTATGCCGTTCGGTTTTGGTTTACAATTATTCTCACCCCTTCAACCCTGAAAAAGAGTCATCGAGCATGCCATGGCAGCCAAGACCTTTGCGACCCAGACTGCTCTCGAAGTTACAAGTGATGCGATTCAGATTTTTGGCGGGAATGGGGTTTCCAGAGAATATGTGGTGGAGAAGCTCTTTCGAGATGCCCGTACAACTATGGTATGTGATGGATCCAATGACTCTCTCTCTATAATTGCAGGGTATAAAGTTGGACATGCCTATCCAACAACACTTTCCACCTAAAGCACATGGATTTCCATTCGAATACCAAAATATAAGCTGCGTTTTTAAAACATCAGGGAGTCCAAAATGGATGTAGAACGACCTTACTGGAATATGGAAATGGAGCCGTTGCTCAATACGCCACAAATCGAGCAAATTCAATTTGAAAAGCTAAAAAGGCAGTTGGCTAAGTTAAAAGCCGGGGCGCCATATTATAAGCACATGATGGAGAAGAACCGCCTGGATCCTGAAAAGTTGAGTGGATTCACTGAATTCAGGGATAAGATGGATATTTTCTCCAAATCCACTTGGCGGGAAATGGTCGATGCATACGACGGGGATATATTGAAGGCCCTGGACCAGCGGATAGCGATTTCTGTGGACCAACTGGACTGGATGGCCACTACCACAGGGACCACTGGTGCGCCGACTCCATATCCTATGACCAACCGTGACTTGCAAGAGTTCTGGGCAGAATACGAAGCACGTGGTGCATGGCGTGCAGGTGTGCGTCCTACGGATCGCATTTTGCATTGCTTTGCGCTTTCTATGGTGATAGCTGGGGTTACAGCCGCTATAGGGTTTCAAAAGTTAGGAGCGCTCGTATTGCCGGTGGGCGCTGAAGCAAAGAGTGAACGGATCCTAATGACCCAAAACCTCTTTAATGCAACCGTATACATCGGGACACCGTCCTTAGCCGAATACCTCATAGAACAGGCCCCTAAGCACCTCGGCAAAGAGGTTGGGGACTTAGGTCTTAAAATACTGCTCTGTGGCGGCGAGCCGGGTGCAGGCATACCAGAAATTAGATCCAAAATTGAAAATGCCTATGGAGGGAAGCTTTTTGACATGGGGGGAGGCTTTGGATTTTCATGCGATCATGAGGAGTATCAGGGAATGCACTGGTTGATGGATGATCTTTGTTATTTTGAACTGGTGGATCCTGATACAAAGGCGCCTGTCGCTTTGGAAGACGGCGCCCGGGGCGAGGCAGTAATGACAACGTTGGAAAATGATGGCTGGGTCTGGGTACGGGAGACTTCCGGAGATATCGTGCAAGTGTTCACTTCGCCATGTCCCTGCGGCCGTACCGGATTTCGCTATAAGATTGTGGGCCGCTCTGATGATATGCTCAAAATAAAAGGCGTAATGGTCTATCCCAGCCACATAAAGGGAGTCATCAATGAATTTGTACCCCGAGTCACCGGCGAATTTCGAATTATACTGGATGAACCGCCTCCACGAGTCGTACCTCCCCTTAAACTGCGTGTGGAATACGCCGAAAGTTTAGAACCCTCGGAACTGGAAATGCTGGAAAGGGAAATCATGGAAGGTATGAGCAAGCGCCTTAAGATCAACCCGAAGATTCTGTGGGCTGAACCGAGAAGTTTGGAACGGAGCCATTACAAGGGTAGAATATTTGAAAAATTATATGAAAGCATCTGAAACTTGGCCTAATATTTCAAGCATCCCCCCCTACTCTTATCTTGAAACCCTTAAGAATTAGATATAGATATTAACAGCGCTACAAAAACCATCACCATAGAGCACATGGTTCTCGTAGTACAACACACGTGTCAGATTCGATGCCTCGTCCATCAATTTTGACGATTTCAGTATAGGTTTATAGAAGAAGGTAAATTATTTCACATCAGAGCAGATATTATAGTATAATTTTGGTAAATGGTATAATATTACGAAATCAGGCTTTTTCGGCCCGAGCATAACTGACTCTATGATTTCCCTTAAAAAGGGAATTTGTTGTAATCAACAACAGGTGTATTATGAGAACAGAGAAAAGAGAATTGCTTTTGGAAAAGGCTACCGAATTATTCTTAAAGAATGGTTATGAGGGAACCAGTATGAGGGATATTGCCAAAGCAGTGGGCATACAAGCACCTGGAATTTACCATTATTTTAAGAGCAAAAAAGCAATTCTAACTGAAATAGACGAGCAGAGCTGGCAATTATTTCAAAGAGAGGTCTTGAAATACGTAGAAAAGGTGTCTGATCCTGAGGAAAAGATCAAGATGTATGTTCAGCGTATGCTCAGTTTCGCGTTTTTATTGGGAACAAGGCTAAATATCTTAGATAGTTCCATATCCAGAAAACATGCGAAATTCAGAAAGTCAAAAGACAGGGAAGTATTCAATGTAATCCGCGATACACTCATTACGCTGTCAGAAAAAAAAGATCTCCCCCCCCATATTGATCCTACCTTAGGGGCGTTTTCGCTCTATAATCTCGTCGCTTCTACGCACAAGTGGTATAATCCTAAAGGAAGATTAGATCCGGATACACTTGCTGACCAAATCACAAGACTCTTCTTATATGGTTATTATGGAAGATAGAGTGAGTCCTGGATGGATTCGCAAGATGCCGGACTACAAGGCCATTCGAGCTAACGATAAAACGGTGGCGCTGATGGCTGTAAGGTCTAATTTCACAATCTTATCTCCTGTCAATAAAGGCTGAAGATTTTATGTATTTTTCTATGTAACCATACTCTCGTGAAGCTGTGCTGCTTGATAGGCAACCCTGTTTACCATCTCACCCGGTCAGCATTTTGGCCATTTTAGCCAGTTTAAAGACGTTGTGCTGGAAAGTGCCTACGGTTGTTCCAAATGCCCCCCGGTCTTGCAATATTCGAGTGCTTCCTTGAGGCATTTTCACAAATTCCATCAGGGGAAACTTCAGGAAAATCGGTAAAACCCAAGGTGTACCTGGCCTTAGGGATCATCGGGGCATTCGAGCCTGTGGCCGGTATTTCGGGGGCAGGTACAGTGATTGCCGTGAACAAGGACAAAAAGACGCCCATCTTTCAGGTGGCTGACTCTAAGTTCCTCGAAGAAAAATTATCTTTTTGCCACAATAATACTTGACTGTGTTAGACAGGGCGTCTATAATGTGAGCAAGTCGTTTAATTGTAGTCGGGAATGTTTGGTGGGGATAAAGGAACGGAGAAAAAGAGAGCGGTTGGAACGGCGGGATGCCATTTTGCAGGCCGCGGTTCAGGTCTATATGGAGGAGGGGTACCATGCCACCACCATGGATAAGATCGCGGAGACCGCGGAGTTGAGCCGTGCCACCCTGTACCTGTACTTCAGTACCAAGGATGAAATCTTTATCCAGGCCATTGTCAAACAGTCCGAATACTTTGCACAACTCCTCCAGGGGGTGTACGAGCGTCGGAAAGAAATCGGGGACGCACTGGTCCCCGAGCTTTGGGCGTGTTTCAAGGAATTTTATTCCCTGGATCCGGCACTCATGAACGTGACCCTCTATTTTCATCAGAGCCAGATGCTCAGAAACCTGCCGGAGGCATTGCGATCAGAGTTGGACCGGACGGGTTCTCAGAATTATTGGTGGATGCGCAAGATCGTGGCCCATGGAATTCGACAGGGGGTTCTCAGGAAATGCAATGAAAAGACCCTTGCCGAGTTTTTCTGGACCTCCTTTTTGGGTATCTTGCATCTGGAGAACAGCAAAATGGCTATGGGCAGAAAGGTTCACCTGGAAGAAACCTGGGAGTTGGGGCTGGATATCCTCCAGCAGGGGGTTTGCCCGAAGCTTGAACAAGACAAGGAGAGCGTACCATGAAACAGCAGATTTCACTCAATGTAAATGGTGATACCTACACCCTGGCAGTGGAGCCCTGGAAGACCTTAAATGAGGTGCTGCGGGAGGATCTCAATCTCACAGGCACCAAGCTGGGGTGCGGCTCCGGGGATTGCGGGGCCTGTACGGTTATGGTGGACGGGAGGAGCGTGAGTTCCTGCCTGACCCTGGCCGTGGAGGCGGCGGGTAAGGAAATCCTGACCGTGGAGGGTCTTGCAGAGTCAGGGGAAAAGCTGCACCCCGTCCAGGAGGCCTTCCTGGAAAAGGGGGCTGTCCAGTGTGGTTTCTGTACTGCGGGGATGGAGATGTCGGCCCTTTTCCTCCTCAACAACAATCCTTCTCCCACTGAAGCCGAGATCCGGCGGGGACTCTCCGGGAACCTGTGCCGGTGTACGGGATACAACAAGATTGTGGAGGGCATTTCCAGCGCCGCACAAAAGATGAAGAAGGAAACCAGGCCCAAAAAACCAAACAGACCGAGAAGGCGATAAAATTTCAGCACAAGGGGGCTACCCATGAGTCTATCTAAATTCGATTATTATTCACCGGGAACGGTTGAGGAGGCATCCCGGCTTTTGTTGGATATCGGCGAGGGCGCCTTTTTACTGGCCGGGGGGACGGATCTGCTGGTGAAATGCAACCACGGCATGCTCCATCCCAAGGCGGTCGTCAGCCTCAACAAAATCACGGACCTGGACACCATCCG
>JAIPDZ010000138.1 GCA_021737425.1 Deltaproteobacteria bacterium | reverse complement strand
TTAACTGGGGGACTTGGATGTTCACCACCCTAAGCCGGAAGTAGAGGTCTTCCCTGAACTTCCCTTCTTTCACCAAGGCGGTCAGATCCCGATTGGTAGCGGCAATGATCCGGCACCGGGACTGAAACGGCTGATGCCCCCCCACCCGCATATATTCCCGCCGTTGCAGGAAACCCAGAAAATTTCCCTGCACACTGTATGGCAATTCCCCGATCTCATCCAAAAACAGGGTACCGCTTTCTGCAAGCTCAATCATCCCCTGCTTTGTGTAGGTTGCATTGGTAAAGGCCCCTTTCTCATGCCCGAACAGTTCGCTTTCCACCAGGCTCTCCACCACTGCAGAGCAATCCATGGTCACAAACGGTTCATTATTGAAGAGACTGTTGGAGTGGATTACCCTCGCGATCAATTCCTTGCCGGTTCCCGTCTCCCCCTGTATGAGCACCGTGGTTTTGTTCTGGCACAAGAGACCGATCATCTTAAAGATCTCCCGCATCTTTTCACTCTTTCCAATGATGATGTCTCTTTCCGGGGGCGTAATCAGTTCATCCTGCAGGGGGGTCTTCCGATCCACCTCCAAAATGTGCAGAGCCCTGTTTACGGCCTTTTCCACCTCATCGGCATTCAGGGGCTTATGGATGTAGTCATAGGCCCCCCGTTTCATAGCCTCGATAGTGGTTTCCATGTCCTGAAAGGCGGTTATCATAATGACCTTGGTGGACGGCACGAGTCTTTGAAGTTCAGCCAGGACATCCAGTCCGTTCCCGTCGGGAAGCCGTATATCCAGGATCACCACTTCCGGCTTAACCCGGTGAAAAAGCGAACACCCTTCTTCAGCCGTTTCCGCCTTGTGGACCGTATGTCCTTTCTCGCCCAGAAACATTTCCATCGATTCAAGGATGGAATACTCATCATCTACAATAAGAATCTGTGCCACTTTCCTTTTCCGTTCCAAGCAGGATTTGAACGCGAGCGCCCCTGGGATAGCGGTTTTCCAGTTTCACTTGTCCTCCATGCCCCTCAATGATCCGCCTGACATTGCTCAAACCCAGGCCGCTGCCTTTGCTCTTGGTGGTAAAAAAGGGTTTGAATATATTCTCCAAATGCTCCTTTGCCACTCCGTTTCCCCTGTCCTCTATGGTAATTTCAGTACGGGGCCTCCCGTTGTCCGGGTGGTGCCGACTCCTGATGCGAATTTGGCCCCCGGGTTCGGAGGCCTCTATGGCATTTAGAAGCAGATTTATAAACGCCTGGCCCAGTTTCTCCGCATCCAAGTCCATAAACGGCATATGCGGCTCCAGCAAGGTTGCCACTGAAATAGACTCTTCCCTGAACCGCATTTCCAGCAGTTCAATGCAAGACAAAATGACCTCGTTGACCTGGCATGGATTGAAACTGAGCTTGGGGGGCTTGGCAAAATTCAAAAGCTCCTTCAAAATCCCCTCCAGCCTCAGGACCTCCCGGACCGAAATGTCGATGCGACGCTGGTCATTTCCCTTAAGTTTTGGATTCTTTTTGAGAATTTGAAGATTCATGGTTACGGCCGAAAGGGGATTGCGAATCTCATGGGATAAAGAGGTGGTGATTTGGCCGATGTAGGCCATTCGTTCCGCTTCTCGCACCCTTTGTTCCATCCTGACCCGCTCAGTAATGTCCCTACAGATGCCGATATAAGAGAACCGATTTCCATAGGTGGCGGTCTTGGTCAATATCTCGGTGGGAAAGCGCTCGGCATCGCGGGTCAGGCGCATGTATTCAAAGGCATGGGAGTCGTCAAAGGCGGGCCCAAGGTCCCTGTCATATATCTCCAGGAATTTATCCGCACTCTCGGGGGCAATGAAAAGACCGAAATCCTTCCCGATCACCTCCGTAACATCATACCCATGCATCCGACAGAATGCCTGATTGGCAAAAACCACCACTCGATCTTGGATGACGAAATAGCCGTCGTTGATTTCTTCCACCAATGTTTTGTATTTTAATTCCGATTCCTTCAGTTCCGCCGTACGGATTCTGACCTCCTGCTCGAGTCTACGATTGTGTTCCAAAATCTGTTTTTCGTGCATGTCCTGGAAATGATCGCTGAAACGATGAATGGTATAGGCAAGACATTCATTGATACCAACGACCTGTTCGGAGAGGTCTTTCGCCTCCATCTCCCGGGCCAGCAGGGGAATCACGATAATCCGGTACAGTTCAAAGGCCTTCTGCACATCGGAAAGCAGAAAGCCCGCCCTCAGGCGCATTGCCGTGATCTTGTCGATAAATTCATCGATGGGCCTGAAATCGTTATTGACCAGCACCTGATGATTGGCTTCAAAGGCCTCACGAACGGTTCCAAAGAGCTCCTCGATGGGACGCTGCGCATACAGCTGGCCCACTTCGGCCTTTAGTCTCCTGGCCCACTCCTCAATAATTCTAATTCGGTTGCGCTTGTGGAAAGCTGACAGGTTAAACGCCATTGCACCATTGATGTAGGCTTACAGACTTGAACAAGTTATCTTGGAAAATGACTATATTCGGACCCAGGTTGCCTGTCAAGTGCGGACCGAATCCCCTTCAATCACTTTCCGCATTTGCCGGATAAATACGTCCGTGCTGAAGTCCTGCGCCCTTTTTTCACAAAATGTTCGCATCTTCAGGGCCCGCCCGGGTGTCATCCACCGGACCGCCTCAATGATATCATTCACCTGGGGTGCCGGCGGAACGAGGACGCCGCAATTCGAAACCGCCATGCGTCCATCATGCTTCCCCCGGTTTCCCCTCTCGCCCCTGACTTCCGATCTCCGACTTCCGACTTCCGACCTCAGGCCTCTGTTCCCCACCGTCTCCATCACCCCGCCTTCCCGCACGCCGATAACGGGTTTGCCTGCGGCCATGGATTCCACCGGTGACATACCGAAATCCTCATCTCTCGGGATATACACTGTGGCAATACATCGCCCCATAAGATCCTCCAACATTTCCTCATTCACCCAGCCCAATATATCAATGTTCGGGCTGTCAGCGGCTATCGCCTTGATCTTGTCCAAATCCGAGCCTCCCGACACCACCACCAGTCTCTTATCCGGCAGCTGTTTGAAGGCCCGGACAATGAGGTCCACGCGCTTCAGAGGATCCACCCGGGCAGTGGAGAGATAGAAATCGCCTTGCTCAATCCATGCAAACCGCTCTACTTCACACGCCGGGTAGACGACCACACTATCGTATCCCAGGTACCTTTTGATTCGTTTCCTCACTGTTTGAGAAATAGTGACAACGCGGTCCATCTGAGCTATGGCATGTTCGTATGCCGTTCGATACAGGGTCATTACCCCTTTCAAAAAGGGACGCTGCCAGGGTGAAACCTGTTTAAGCAAGAACGCTTTTTGGTCGTAAAGGAGCCGTGGCGGGGTCAGGCAGTAGAAGATTTTACGGCCCGGGATCTTTTTGTGCGCCAAGGGCGAAAACGATCCGCTGAACACGGTCCAGGAAGGTGAGGCTTTTGGAAAATGGGCAAATGCCCACCAGAGTTGAAAGATCTTGGAAAACTTGAGCCAAACAGGAGTGCTTTTGTAGGCCTCAAGGCTTTGGGGGGTTACCCCTTTAAAGTAATTCACGGGAAAAGCGGCTTTATTCAGTTCCCCTGTCCACAGTTCTGCATCAAAGGATTGAGCCAGAATGGCGGCTACCCTCCCTCCCCCGTCAGGCGCGTTCAAAAAATCGTGCAGGACAAGAGGCCGGTTCATCGGTGTAGAACCTCTAAAAAGGACTCAAATGTGAACTCTGCGGTTTTCTCCCACGAAAATGCCTTGGCCTGCCACTTCCCCTTCTGACGAAGTCTTTCTACCAAAGACTGGTCTAAAAGAACACGTTTCAGCATTGGGACGAGCGCCTCGCCGTTGCGGGGCTCTTCCACATACAAGGCCGCGTCCCCTGCCACTTCGGGGAGGCTTGCCGCCTTGGTGGTGATCACCGGGCAGCCACAGGCCATGGCCTCCAGAACCGGCAAACCAAATCCTTCATAACTGCTCGGAAATATAAGCGCACATGCCCCCGAGTAGGCTGCAGCCAATTCATCATCGCTGATATACCCCAAAGGGATAACGTTTTTCCAGGCCTGTTGTTCAGCCCACCCCGACCAGCCGACCACGGCCAGGGGGATATCCAGGTCTGCCTTTTCGAGGGCCCGGGGAACAATCTCCAGATTCTTTCTGGGGTCTCCACTGCCCACAAACAAGAAATATTGTTCAGGCAGTTTATACCGGTCGCAAAAGGCCTTGATTTTACCGTAAGATCGTGGATAAAAGGTGCCCCCCTCCTGTGCCTCGGGCGTTATGGTGATCATCCGCTCATCAATTTGGAGGTAGGCCCGCATCTCGTTGGCGGTGAATTGGGACACTGCCAGGAAACGATCCACTATTCGACACCTGCGTTTCAAAAAAAGACGGGAAAATAAGACCCGCTCCCGGGGATGATGCCTTGGAAATCGCATCAGTGACAGGTCGTGAATGGTAAACACGATCTTCGTTTCAGAAGGGACTAAGAAGGGGAAAAACCCTGCCTCATGGTAAATGTCAAAATTGCGACTTACTTTGCGGAAAATCGCTTCCCGGATGGTATGAATCCCCAGCCTGGCCACCAGGGCCGGACAAACCGGCATTTTCCAGAACAGATTTACCCCTTTGGTCCACTGCCCCAGATTGGCCGGACCGCGGGGCATCTTGTTGGAAACCCGCCACCCATCAAAGTATCCGATGATTAATTTGTCCCCGTAACACCGCTCCATCTCAGCATACAGGCATCTGAGATAACGACTAATGCCGGTGTTGACGTTCACCATGGGAATGGCATTCACCAGTACCTTGATTCTGGAACACATAATCTCCTTACGTCCTCACGACTCCAAGCCGCTTGTTCAACCCGATAATAAGGATTGCAGTGAGAAAGACCTCGGTGGCGATGGTGGCACATGCAGCGCCCAGCGCACCGTATTGAGGAATGAGGATCAAGTTAAGCCCGATATTGAGACCAGCGCCCCCGGCGGCAGCCATGGCATACAGGCGCTCCATATTCTGGGCAATGGCCGACTGGGTCAGAACCCCATTGGGCAGCAGGAATATCAATGCCCCGAACAACCAGGGCAGCAGCGCTGCAGCGTCTTGATAGCCGCTGCCAAAAGTCAGGGATAGGATTTCTTTATTCAAAAACACACCCACCGCCAGCAGTCCTCCGGCTGCACATGCCATGATCAATACCATTGATGTCAACTGAGATCGGAAATGCGCCCGATCCTTGTACACCAACCGCAGCTTCCGAAACCAGATCACTCCTAAAGGCGCGGCAAATAGAATGACCCCATCCAAAAACCGATATGCCGCTGCATACTGTCCAACCATGACTGAGTCACCGGTCAGGTGTTCAAGGAGGATGATATCGGATCGATAGTAAATAGTTGTGGCTGCATCTATGGTCAAGAATCCAATACACGCCCGCCAGACATCCCTTTTCCTGAATCCTCCCAATAGGGGACTGGTCCATTTTATGGGTGAAATAAAAAGAGACGCCAAAAGCCCTGCAGACCAGCCCCAAAAGATTACCCGGGGTTCGGCCTTCGTCCATAAAAGAGCGCTTAGAATCCCAATGGCCCCCAACGTTCGAACCGTTATTTGCCAAAGCGCCTCGCGGGCAAAAAAACCATTGCCTCTCAGAATGGAAGAGATAAAGTTTGCGGCGGCCTGAAGCCCAAAACAAATGAGAGCAGCAAGTATTCCCCATGCATATTTGCATGGGACAAAGGACACAAAAAGTACGCCGGCCATACTGACCACAAGGACGTTCCCCAGTGCCCATGAAAACAGTTTATCCTGGTGAGCCTTAAGTTCTTCGGAGGGGAGGGCCCTTTCACGAAACAGAAGGGTTTTATACCCCCCGTCCTGGAGGATCAAAAACAAGGAGGCTATGGTCAGGATATAGCTGTAAGCGCCGAATCCTTCCGGCCCTAGCACACGCGCGATCACAAATGTCAGCCCCAGAGAAACCCCCCCCGTGTAAATGGTCGCGGCCCATTGGGAAATGAGGGAGTTTCTGTAAGACAGGGGCATATTCAGTCTTTGGGATAGTATTTTTGGGCCTTGGGGTTCAGTATTTTCTTTTTGAGGTTTTTTCGCCGTCAGTAAGGCCTGGTCACCAAGGCGCCCCTTAGGGGACCCGATCACCGCTTGGCCCTGTTTATACACATAAACCCAAAGAAAGTCCACAATTTGCAGCCAAATACAATGGAAGGTCTTCCTCGAAAAGATTGACGCGCCTTCTGGCTCTGTGGTAAAAAATCGGCGTCATTGAAAACAAAGACATAGCGTTTATAGAGGCAATAAAAAAACAGATCTCCATAAATCCGTAACCCAAGTAAAGGGGGAAAATCCCATGGGAAAACGAAACTATTTTTGGGTGTTGATTTTGACTGGCATTTGGTTATCCGGCTGTGCCGGAGGTGAATCCGCCCGCTATGCGGATGATTTTTATGCCCAGGGGAACGCCTGGTACCAAAAGGCGGAATACGATCATGCCATAGACAGCTACACCAAGGCCCTGGAAATGTCCCCGGAGGGGCGGGAAAATTACGTCATCTATTACAACCGGGGGCTGGCCTATTATAAACAAAGGAATTTTGACCGGGCCATTATGGATTTCAATACGTCCCTCCGACTCATTGCAGGAGGGGAGCCGAGTGGAAGGTATCAACCGGAGATCTATGATTCGAGCATGGAGATCCGTGTATCCACGCCCAAACTGGAATACGGCCTGTTTAATCTTTACAAGGCCCGAGGAGACGCCCGGTTTTATAAAAAGGCCTATGCCGAGGCCATTGACGATTACACAAAGGCCCTTGAATATGGGGAACAGCGAGAGGAGTTGCCCACGGTGTTTACCAGCCTGGGGTGGGCCAGATTTCAAGCGGGCCAGTATAAAGAGGCGGTGAATGCGTTTTCCAAGGCCCTGGATCTTGTACCCCACTCAGCGCCCAGCCTTTTCGGCCGGGCCCGGGCCTGGGCGGAAATGGGAGACCTCAATATGGCCTTGCGCGACGCATTAATGGCTCAGGATTTGAAGCCCAACAATCGGAAATACGGCGATCTGGTCCTTGAGCTGAAGGAATCCCTGAAATAGCAGCAATTTTCATTACAAATTCGGTTTTGCTTTGATACCCAATGAGAGCGGCTTTCCAGCCGCGATTGAAGTGGAAATTCGCGGCTGAAAAGCGGCTCTCACCAGGATGGCGCTTCAAAAGGTATCTACTTGAGATCCGGGGGTAAAATAACTGGTATCCGGGCCCGCTTGTTCTTTCGATAAACAGTAAAATCCTTGTCAATGGTGAACACTAAACTGCCTTCGTATGACTCCGCCATCCGGACGAGACAGGCATCCGCCAGCGACATCGGGATGTCGGCGTATTTTTTCAATAACCATACGATCTGACCGACGCAGTCAGACAGCCGAAAGGGGATTTGCAGGATTTCCCGCTGAAGGAGTTCCAAAATAACCGCCTCTGCCCCGGCAAAACGCCTTACGAGGAAACACGCTTCCGAAACGACAGCTTCACAAGTCAGAAGAGGGGGACGAATCTCCGCCCATTGGCCCTTTGTCCAGCCGTGATACCGATCCCGGCCATTAATGAAAGCTACGATGGGACCCGTATCCACTATGACCTGATCTCTCATTGCCCATAACCATTGAGCCGCTCTTTGTTAAACGAGAGGTCCTCCGGCCCGCTTACACAGCCAGCCAAATCCCTCGTGAGGTCCAAGCAGGAGACCTCATTCAGGTCCTTATTTTTTTCAATAAAATCTTTAATGGCTTTGCGCACAAGAGACGACCTGCTTTCTCTCCTTAACTTGGCAACAGAAGTGATTTGATCAACCAGTAGCTCCGGCAGCTTAAAAGAAACCGTTTTCATGCTGGACCCCCTGTAATACGGATTCCCGCATAGAGTATTACCTCCATATGCGGTTGTCAAGCTGTTTCTGAGCTAAAGATAGATCCGAGCCTGAGAGAATGACTTCCAAGCCTTGAATATCCAAAAAAAGCCGTTTCCGAACCACTCGCCCCCAAACCACCCCTTGCCCAACAAAAAGCCATTAACAGATTGCTGGACAACCGACTTAAAAATACCCTTAAATAATGGAAAACAAGAGATATTTGTGGAAACCGATCCGGAGGTACGGAAACAGTTCTCGGGAGCCCAGTTGATGAAACCACCCTTTCCCTTGTGTAAGATGAATCTCCTTCAATCTTTGATGGCTCTGCAATAAGACTCCGAATCCATCACCCGATTTGTCGTAACTTTCCAAAAACTACTCGTTTTCTATCAAAAAACCTTGACAACCGGGGGTGAAAAAAATACTTTTTTATGCCAAGTGTTTCTGCGGAAATCCTTAGCGATTTGACTCAAGGATTTTTCCCACCGCCTCTTTCAACAGAGGTGCTCATATTCATTTCAGCCAAAGAGACCACATGGGCCACCCAATCAGACCACCCAAACCACCTACTACCAATTTTTTCCGGAGTGTAACACATGGACAGAAGAACCTTTTTGAAGAACTCTGTAGCTTGTCGGAGCGAAGCGTAGATCCCGACCCGTCGGGGCTACAGGATTCTTCAATGATGCTGACGGCAACCCATTGAAACAGGTACGGACAGATTTCCATGACCTTCCGAATTTATGACGATTTTTCCGGCCCGCCTGTGATGGCCTTCCGGACATCAGGGAAGTTACATGTCCTGGTCAAAAACGGGGGTTTCAGCGTGAAAACCCGAAAACCCCGAACTCCTCAGGACGCGTGTTTCTTTCGATCGATACACTTCCATGGACCATGAATGAATCAAAGTATCCATCCCAAAACTCATTTCTGTAGAGAGAGCTTTAAATGAAATCAGTAAAACACAGGGCTTTTCTTCTCGCAACTATTTTTCCTTTGATACTCTTGTTGGGGAATAACGCAGACGCCCATGACAACAAGAAGGTTCACCCCTATATCGCAACGGCAGCAAAGGCTGTTTGGCCTCCTCAGGGAACAGTTGCTTATGAAGAGATGTCAAACTACTTGGGACCACTCACTTATTATGACGGCGATTGTGATTCGGCTCATAGTGGAGAATCGATTACAGAAGGAGCTTTTGAGGAGGATATCTACAATTCGCTTGCAGATTTGTGTAGCAATGACTGGCCGTGGGGAAGAAGCTTTACCACACATTTTTACGACTGTGATAAACCGGAGCCTATGAACGGTCTTGACTTGTATGAACCCTCCTACGGGGCCCTTTGGCAGGCACAAGCATACATGAATTACGCAAAATATTACTACACAAAGGATAAGCCGGATAAACCTTTGGCATACTGGTATCTGGGAAAGATAGCGCACCTCCTTGCTGATGTTTCAGTACCTGCACACGTCCACAATGATCCCCATGGGGGGCCTCCAGAGGAGCTGTTAGGAGGTTTCGACTCTTACGAGAAATACATGGCTGAAAACTATTCTAAATGGAATCACACTCACGCAGGATCAATTGATGAAATCCCTGCTCATTCAACCCTCGACGACATTTTTTATAACCTAGGACAAATTACTCAATATTTTCCTAGCGATAATGCCGACGGCAATGGTAAGAACCTGGATGATAGCATAGAAGAGAAATTAGAGGATTTAAACGGCTGTCAATATTTTGATGTTGACGAAACAAATTCCAAACTTAGCGAAATGAAGATACATGATGATGATCTTGAAACCATCGGAAATTATTTGATGCCCCGGGCAATCAAATACACTGCAGCGCTTTACCGGCTGTTCTGGCAGGAGGTGCATCCAGTCAACCCCACCATCGCCCAAACCCCCATGGAAGGTCCTATGGGCACGTCCTGCCGTCAGTGGGGTACGGGATTCACACCCAACAGCCAAGGCAAATTCTATTTCCAATTGGGAGACGGCTCTGGAGACTACGACTGGTTCTGGCAACCAATGGACGGTGATGGCCATTTTGATATTCCATATGTTTTCAACAAGCCTCCCGGACAATACAAGTGGTATGTGGAAGACGTAACCGGTGAGAAAAGCAATGAGGTGACCTACACCATCACCGGCAGCACAGATGCTTCAACACCATCTGCCTATCCCAGCAGTGGTACATGGACCAGCACGCCAATAAACATAAGCGTTTCCTGCGGTAATGCAGACCGTATTTACTGTAAGGTAACAACTGCGTTCGGCTCCATGCCTGAAGATCCTCCTACACCCACCATAGAGTCCCATGATATATTTGACACGGGTGTGGAATATATTGGCTCCTCGGGTACGTTCAAACTATGGGGGCAAACTGGTCAAATCAAATATATAAAGGTCCGCTTCCGAGGATATAATAATAGCAGTGGATATGGACCAACGACTGGAGTATACCAATACGCCATCGACCTAAGGGATTGGGACCCAGGAGATGACGGCACGACAGAAGGTCCTGATGGCAACGTCAAAAAGGTTGAAATTGATGCCACGGGTAATAATTGGCACCATTCTTACAATGCATATCCTGGCATGAGCTTGGAAAGCAGAGTCACCGTCACCAATAAGGGCGATGAAATCATAGATTACTTTGAAGTTACAATCTATCGAAGTGATGACCTGAACTTCAACCCGGACCTAGACTATTCCTATGGCCGTGAAGAAGAAGAGGAGGATCTATATCCAGGTGACAAAGATCATAAACACCGGACTATCACAGCGCCTTCCACTCCTGGTAA
>JAIPDZ010000137.1 GCA_021737425.1 Deltaproteobacteria bacterium | reverse complement strand
TTATAGATCAGTCAAAAGAAAAGATCCAATGGGCATACCAAAAACCAAAGGATTGACTGAGGTTTGACTCAGTGAAGTGACTTAGGGCTCCCTCATTCCTTTTGATGCACCCAGTCTACGGCAAACCGGGTCAGGTTGGACGCATCCCTGAGGGCCAGTTTTTTGCGGATATTCATGCGGTGGGTTTCAACGGTTTTGACGCTCAGGCACAACTGTTGAGCGATTTCCCGCGGCTGGAGCCCGCGGCCGATGAGACGGAACACCTCGAATTCCCGCTCCGAAAGGCATGCCTCAGGCGTGGTGCAACCCTGCTGTTCGCCCCCGGAACCGACCTGGGCCATCAGAAGCCGTCTGGCCATGGCATCACTGACATAGATCCCCTCATCGAGGATCCGACGGATGGCCTGAATGATTTCCCGGACCGGGGCCTGTTTCATGAGGTACCCTCTGGCCCCGGTGCGCAGGGCCCTTGCCGCATAGATGAATTCGTCGTGCATGGAATAGATGAGAATCGGTATGTCGCCTGCATGGGCGTGAATTTCCGGAATAAGATCCAGGCCGCTTTGTGACGGCTCTTTTAAGGCAATGTCCAGGATAACAAAATCAGGGGGATTCCGGCGAATGGCGGACAGGGCCGCTTCACGGTCTCCGGCCTGGCCGCACACCTCGAGATCCCCTTCGTTTCCGATCAGCTGGGCAAGGCCGTGACACATGGCCGGATGATCATCAATGATCAGAATTTTCACCGGCGCCATCAATATCTCCTGACAATCGGCAGGTGCATCGCACCTCGGTGCCGCCCTGGGGCCGTGGACGGATATCCAATTCAGCCTGCATGGCCCTGGCCCGGGACCGCATCACCATGAGGCCGAGACCGCCTGCAGTTTTCTCCTGGTTTTGAATGCCGCTGCCGTTGTCCATGACCACAAGCTCGGCAGTGTGGTCGTCGTAGGTCCATATCATGTTGATCTGGGATGCCCCGGAATGACAGACCGCATTGTTCAGGGCCTCTTGAGCAATGCGGAAAATATGGTATCCAGCCAAAGGCTCGCGTATTTTGAAACCCGGCTTTATGTCGGAGGTGATGCGGACCTCAGTCCTTTCCCCCGCGTTTCTGGCCAGTTCGGCCAAGGCACTTTCAAGGTTTTTCAATTCCGGTCCCACCGGCAGCAGCCCCTTGGCCAGAGCATAGGCCTTTGACACCGCCTCATTCACCTGCTTGCCCACCCGGGCCAGTTCCCGGCTTCCGTGCACATCATTTTTCGCCAGGCTGTCTTCCAGAATCGCCAGATCAAACTCAAGGCTTTTCAGGTCCTGACATAACCCGTCGTGCAGCTCCTGCCCCAGGCGCTGCTGCTCCCTTTCTCTTGCATCCGTGAGCAGGTTTTCCAGTCTGCGACGTTCAGTGATGTCGCGGCCCACAGCCTGGTATTCAATGATGCTGCCGTCCTCGTCAAAGATACCTCGAACCGTCCATTCTGTCCAGCGGCTGTGTGCGTCCGCCGCGGGCACCCGAAATTCCTCAAGCGCCACCTGCTGCTTAATGGTGAGGGAATCCAGGAGCTCCTGAAGCTTCCGCTGATCTGCTTCACAAATCATATGCTGAAAACGACGGCCGACGACATCGGCCTGCTCAAGCGCATTATACCTACAATAGGCCTGGTTTACGAATGTGAGGGATCCGTCCTCGGTAAACCGGCAAATGAGTTCTGTCTGATCGTTGACCACAGCGCCGTAGCGTGCTTCGCTCTCCCTGAGCCGCCTTTGGGCTTTTCGCATGGTGGTCACATCCCGCACAATGGCCAGGACTTCTCCGTTCCCCGACGGGACCATGCGCGTTTCACATTCCCTGGGGTCCCCTTTTATCTCCATGGCATAATGAAAGACCTGCATCCGGCCTGTATCCATGGTGGCCGAAGCCATGGCAGCATTTAAATCGGCAATGTCCGTGGGAAGAACATCCCACAGGGGCCTGCCGATAATCTGGTCCGCCGGAGCCACCAGCATCTCCGATACACTTGTCTGAACATCGCTGAACCGCATGTCGGAATCGATACAAAAAATGAGATCCGGAAGGGCCGACACGATGCCTCTAAACCGCTCTTCACTGTTTTTGAGCGCGATCTCGGCCTGCTTTCGATCTGTAATATCCGTCTGGGTTCCCCACATCCATTTCAGTTTATTCCCTTCCAGCACCCCTACGGTGGTGTTGGAAAACCAGTGATCGCGGCCCGTCGGATCGGTTTCATGGGTGTCCTCTGACTGAACGCTGTAGTCATTAACCACAAACCGCCGGACCTCCTCACGATTGACCGGGTGGTCTCTGCCCCCATGAAAATCGATGAGCCTGCTGCCCACCAGTTCCTTCGGATCTTCGACCCCGTACATGTGGGCAAAGGCCCGGTTACACTCAGCCATATATGCAGAATCATAGAGGGCATCGATCTGGGCTTCAACCGGAAGCCGGGTATAAAGCGGCTTTTCCATTTCAAGACGGTAGACCCCTTCGGTGGTATATTCAATAAAACTCCGGTATTTTTCCTCACTCCGGCTTAATGCCTGCTCCTTCTCTGCCAGATGATGATATAATACCGTGTAGGGCCGTTTAAGGCCCGACTGAATCAAAGCCAGATAAATGAAGGAACAGGACGTGATCTTGAAGAAATGCCCCAGCATATTGAAAAAGCCGTACACATCCACGTACAGGGTGAAGCAGAGCTCCGCCAGGATGGTCGTAAAAACGGACGCCATGATAAACCGGCATACGATGGGATCAAAATGTTCCCGGTGCCTGTGAAGCACCCCTGCAGCTGTCAGGAGTAAAAGCCCGATAATATATTCGGCGGTCTTCTTGGAAGGGGTCAGACCGACCCCCTCTACATAGCAGACCGGGAAAACATGCCAGACAGAAATGACTGCAATCAGGAAAGCTGTAACAACGAGATAGCTGCATAAAGGGACAGCCATGTTCATCCTGATGCGAGACGGTCTCTCCGGCCTGTGACCCGCCAGGACCCCCATCAGGAGAAAACTCATGGCTTCCATGCCCCGGCCTGCGATCCAGTACTGCGTGGCCAGGTTAGAGGCATCCACGGACGGGAATACGCCCATGCCTTTGTAGCTGAGGGTATGGAGCAGATCGAGAAACCCCACAAAGAGATAGGCTGTCCCCAGCAGGGTGAGGGCATTGTCCCGGATATAGTCCCGGGCGTTCCAGACCAGCATGAATACCCCCCAGGCCACGGCAATGGAAAACAGCTCAGCCAGGCTGTGGAACAGCAGGTAATTGAAACGGCTGATGGCATACAGTGCAGCCACGCTTCCCGAAACAGCGGCCACAGTGCACAAGATTAAAATGAGGCGTTTGTGTAAAGGGGAGTGCGGACGGGACTGCGGCAGCGGCGTTACGGACTGTTCTTTTCTGGTAGATTCATCCATTCGGACACCAATTAGCTTGAGTCCCCATTTAACGGTACTTTTCGGTGCTTGTTCTCAGTTTCCTTGGCTCCGGTTTGTTTCCCGCCGCTTGATCCCGCCTTTTTGCATCTTGTACCGCAACACCCGTTCACTGATTCCCAGCAGTTTCGCGGCCCGGGTCTGGACCCACCCGCTCTTTTCCAGGGCCGAGAGGATCATCTCCCGTTCCACGGCTTCGAGCCGTTCGGCCAGGGTCCCTTGAGTGGCGGCCTGAAAGTGCCGGATCTCCTGGGGAAGGTCGGCGGGACGGATGAGATGCCCCCGGGTCAGGGTGGCGGTGCGCTGGACCACATGTTCAAGCTCCCGCACGTTGCCGGGATAAGGGTATTTGATGAGCATGTCCACGGCCTCGGGCGTCAACTGCAGGGATGAGGCCGCATACCGGCCCAGAAAAAAGTCGAGGAGCGGAGCGATGTCCTCCCGCCGGTGCCGTAAGGCAGGGATCTCCACCTCCAGGACCCGGATCCGGTAAAACAGGTCTTCCCGGAACTCTCCCTGATTCACCATCTGCTTGAGGTCCCGATTGGTGGCGGAAATGAGGCGCACGTCCACCTCCCTCTCCTCCTCACTCCCCACCCGGCTGATCTTTCCTTCCTGAACGGCCCTCAGGAGCTTGGGCTGCAGGGCGAGCGGCATCTCACCGATCTCATCCAGCATCAGGGTGCCCCCGTGGGCCAGTTCAAACCGGCCCCTGCGGGCACCGGAGGCCCCGGTAAAGGCCCCCCTTACGTGCCCGAACAGTTCGCTTTCAAAAAGGGTTTGAGGAATGGCCGCACAGTTGACCACGATAAAAGGACCGTCGTTTCTCGGGCTCAACAGGTGAATAAGCTGTGCGATCAGCTGCTTGCCCGTACCGGTCTCTCCGGCCACCAGCACGGGCCACGGGCTTTGGGCCATCCGCCTGACCAGGGAGAGGACGTCTTTCATGGCCCGGCTCTCGGCCACCATATTCAGAGGGAGCGGCGTCTCTGCCACAGCCGTTTCCACCTCTGCCACATCCTGATCCACGGCAATATGCTGTTCCACCTCCTGGATCCTGGTGAGCAGTTGGGAGAGATCCACCGGTTTTTCCAGGAATTCATGCGCCCCCAGCTTCATGGTGGTTACTGCGGTGTCCACATCACCGAAGGCGGTGATCATGATGGCGTGCACCGTGGGATTGATGGCTTTTATCCGCTCCAGGACCTGGTCTCCCTGAAGTCCGGGCATCCGATAATCCAAGAGGACCAGGTGGACGGGCTCTCGTTCGAACAGAGTCAGGGCCTCTGCCCCATCCCCGGCGGTCAGGGTCTGGTATCCCTGTTTATCCAGAAACCCCTTGAGGAGTTCCCTCTGGCTGGAATCATCATCCACGATCAGAATCTTCATACAGCGTCCTTGTCTGTTGATGCGCCCTCAGGCTGAGCCCTGGGCAGATACACAGCGATCTCCACCCTGTCCGGTTTCACCGCCCGGACCGTTATCCGCCCCCCGTGCCCCGCCACCGTGCGCCGGGAAATGCTCAGACCCAGGCCGGTGCCATCCGCCTTGGTGGTGTAGTAAGGATCCAGGATACGATCCGCGTCCTGTGGGTTCAAGGAAAAGCCTGCATTTCTTATCTTCAGACAGACCTCCCGGTCCTGCCCGCTCACCGTAACGTGGATAAATCCCCCTCCGGGCTGGGCCTCCACCGCATTCTTGAGCAGATTTTCCACCACCTGTTTTAATAGATCCGGATCCCCGGAAATCGGATCCCGAAAGGTGATCTCCGTAGACAGGCTGATGCCTGCGGTCTCACAGCGCCCGGAATAGAGATCCAGGATATCCTCCACCATCAGATCCAGTCTGACGGGCCTCATGTCCGGCTGCCGGGGCCGTGCATATGTGAGCAGGCCGTTCATACTGCTGTTGGCCCGTTTCACCGCATCCAGCATGAGTCCGAGCTGATGCCGCTCGTCACGGGTCAGGCCCCGGGCCTCCAACTCCAGCCGCTGGAGCCCCATCCCCAGGGTATTCAGGGGATTCTTCACCTCATGGGCAATGGCGGCTGCGGCCCGGCCCAAAGCCGCGTTTTCCCGTTCCAGGGCCAGCTTTCTTTCAAACTGCCGGACCTCTCTTAAGTGCGCGGACTGATATCGGTACAGGATGAGGGACAGCACCACACCCAGGGCGGCCAGGGCCGCACTGAAGAAGAAAAAATCCCGCCATAGCCGCCCCACGGACCGATGAAGATACCCGGCGTCCAAGGTCACCCTTAACTCGCCGGTCTCCAGGGGGACACGGGCCTCTGCCACCCGAAGATCGCCCTCGCCCGTCATGGTGACGCCGGGCTTGCCGATGCCTTCCTTTCGGGCCTGGGTGGGCGGCACCACCTTGACGGCCTTCATGCCGGGTATGGATGCCAAAGTCTCAATCACGTGATCCAGGCCCAGGTGTTCCTGCAGGGTCCGGATCCCGGTGTCGCCTTTGCCCACCCGGATGCACTTGGATCCCTGGCGCCATGCAAACACATACATGTGCGCCTCTTTTATATGGTATAGGGAGGCCGTGGCTCCGCAAGGGGGTAAGGGCTGCGACACCCATTGGGGCGGCCCCTCCACGTTCCGGGCGTCATCCCGCTGTATGGCAATCCCCCTCAACCCCGCCTCGTCGGCAAAGGCGGCCAGTTCTTCCGGGGTAAAGGGCTCCACCTGATCCAGATAATCCACAAATCGGGCCATGTTGCCTAAGAAGGCCTCCAGGATCTCTTCAGCCGCCTTTTGGGAGAGCATGCTCCCCTGGGCATTGAGCTGAACCACCTCGGCCACCAGGAGCGCATGCTCCCTCACATGGGTCAAAAAGTCCTTTCTGGCCTGATGAATCTGCCACAGGAAATAGGCCATGACCCCCAGAAAAAGAAGGGCAAAGACCAGGAGGTTGGCCACCCATACAGGGAGGCTGGGTTTAGCGTCTGCCATGGCCCTTGCCCCCGCCTCGACCGCCGTAATAACCTCGGCCTTTTCCGATGCGCCGCCTCACACCAGTGGGGTCTTTGCCCCGAGATCCCTGGCCGGTCACCATGAGGCTTGAGGCGTCCAGAATGGGGGTCTTTCCGGACAGGTTCCCCCATATCCTGACCATATCCCCTGGGGAGAGCTGTCTCGGCAACCGCTCTTGGGGGATGAGAACCCGGACCCCCTTCGGGGATGCGCCATCCCTTTGTACCCCGTCCCCGGGCTCCATCAGGGTCACAGACACGCGGCCCCCCTCACGGTCCACGTCCAGGACCCGGCCCAGATACAGTTCTTCCGCGACCGCGGGGGTGGCGGTGGAGATGACCATAAGCATCATCAAAATAGGTAAGAGATTCCGCATAGGATGACCGTTTGGGTATAATCGTGATAATCCAGCGGGGCCTCTCCCCAGGTCCACTCCAGCTGCCCGAAGAGTTCCAGGTGGCCCCAGTGCCTGCTGACATCCATCCCCAAGGATCCGATGGTATTGGTCTGTCTCACCCGGGTCATGTTTGCCGGAACACGGTCATACCGAACCCGGGTCCCCCTGGCCTCGAAACCCACCCGCCAGTGAGCCTCAGGGACCCAGGAAACCCCCAGGCCTGCCTGGAGTTCCCAATACGATTCCAGGTCCAAAGATGAATTCAGATCGCCGTAGGCTGCATACACCCTGCTCGTGAGCGAGGGCAGAATAAAGATATCGAGATCCACGCCCGTATACAGGAGGCGGTTATCCCGGGGTGGATAGAGCTGCTGAAGCGGGCCCTTTCCCTTTCCGGAACCCGAACGATAGATCAAGGGATCGGCTCTCCCTTGGGCCGGGGACACGGAGGAAGGGTGTTTTCCTTGTTTTCCGCCCTTGCCCGCCTTATCCGCACCCCGTCCCTGCCCCTTTCCGGAAAAGGGCCTGGCCCAGTTCAGATAACTCAGCCACCGACAGGTCTGCTCAAAGCCGAGGGTGAGCCGATTGGTGAGAATCCAGTCCGCACCGATGCCGAGCACCCCCTCGTTCCGCGCATCCGCCTCGATGAGATCGTCCCGGTAGGCGGCCGCTTCTCCCAGGAGGGCGGCCAGAAAGCGACCCCCGGCCATGGCATAGGTAAGCGCGGTCCCGGCCTGTATGCGGTAGTTATCTTCCACCTGCCAGTAGTCCTGATACCGCCCTTCCACGGAGACATCCAGCATCAGATCTTCGGACCACTTGAACAGGTATCCCCCGCCCCCGCCATAGACCGAAAACCCTGAGCCGTCAGCCGGATCGCTCAATGCCGGATTGGAATCGTATCCCGCTGACAATTCGGCCGTCAGATCCATGGCCTGTAAAGGACCGGCCCACACAAGGCTCCAGATCAAGGCCGCCGCAAAGGCCAAAGCACCGCATAGGATACGTTGAATGAACGGGATATCCCCTGCTTGTGACTCGGGACGGTTATCGGGAATGTGTATATCTAAGCGTGCCACGTGTTCCCTTCATGAAGATCGCTCTCATCTGAAATATACACGTGGGCTCCCAAAAAGAAAAGGCCCCGTGTACCCGGGGCCTCATCGTATACCAGGGGGTTTCAACCCACTGATGTGGCGTGTGTCCGGGCTATGGGTTGCCCGGGGGCCATTAGCGCCATCTGCCCCCCCGCCACAAGGGTGCACCGGTTTCCGGGTCCCGGAGATCTACAACATCCGGATCAATGGTGATGGTGGTGGCAATATTCCGAATCTCTCCGTTATAGTCCACCGCATATCCGGTGACAGTGATGGTGTCTCCTACCGCCGGACGATCCACCCCAACCGAGTCCCAGTACCGGAACGGGCCGATGCCGTATACGGTCACATTTCCACTTTCCGTGGCAATGAGCAGTCCCTGACCCGGCACCATCTCGATCACATCACCTTCATAGGTGAACGGTTTTCCGCTGTAGATATCATGGACCGGGCCGGTACCATCCCCTGCCCCTCTTTTGTTACCGCCCTGACCATATCCGGCCAGTGCCGCCCCGGCACTCAGAAAAACCACCATTACCGCAATGATGCTGCCTGTCAAAACCTTTTTCATGACGTAAATCCTCCTTTTTTGATTAAGTTGTTTATCCGTTGTTAAATCCTGCAGAGTTAGCGACCGCCTCGGCCCTTTCCCTTGGGGCCGGTCCCGTCGCAGGCGCCTGTCCCTGAGCCTTTTTTAGCGCCATACCCGGTCCCGTCCTGGGGACGGGGTGCAGCGCCGCTTTTATCCTGCACGCCATAGCCGCCGCTGCCGCTCGAATTGTCACTGTTGGCCCAGCGGCCGCCCTTTCCTTTTCCACTCCGGGCCAAGAGTATTTCCTTCTCCCCGCTCTGATCACAAACCGCTGCCACCCCACGCTCCCCGAAATCCGTGGTTGTTGCGTTTGCCATTGGGGCTGAACCGGAAAAAACCAGGGCGGTCAGAGCCAGCCCTGCCAGAACACCTGCCTTACCTATCTTACCCATGATGAACCCTCCTTTTCGATTTCAGGACCGCCATAATGCAGTCCCCATGCTATTAGTGAATATGTCGCCGGGGCATGTGTTTCACCCGGTTGGTGAACAGCCCTGCCGGCCGTGTCTGCCCCTGTATACAGGCAAGTGCCGTGCCAAAAATACTTTATTCATAATATCAAGAAGTTAGCACAATAAGCGCTGATGGAAACATCGACAAAAATTGCCATCTCTCGACAATATTGTCGAGCAGGGGCCAAGGTCTTTTTCCAAAATGTTTCCCGGTTTTTCAGTAAATAAACTTATGGTAATGTCGGTTTTTTTTGTGCTAATCTCTTTTCGGCAGGAATATCGTTCCTCCTTTTTGTAAGTATTCCGGTTGGCGAAGACCCCTTGACCAAAGCGGGAATTGAACAATGAGGCGCCACCCCCTGAAACCGTATGGGAAGATCTTATTGTTTTCATATGAAGGTGCGGCATCTCCCTTGACGGGATGCAGTCCCCAACAAAGGACCGACCCAAAATGGCCGGCTTAGTCCTCGAAAGAATCCGGAAAGCGCATCCGGCCGAACTACTGGTGCTCAGTTACATTATCGCCATCGGTATCGGTACCACTCTTTTGCTCCTTCCCTGGGCCACCGTATCAGGCCGGATACCTTTTATGGATGCCCTGTTCACCGCCACTTCGGCCATCTGTGTTACGGGCCTCATTGTGGTGGATACCGGCGCCTATTTTACCCAGTGGGGACAGACCATCCTCCTGGTGATGATCCAACTGGGCGGCCTGGGCATCATGACCGCCTCCGTGGTCTTTTTTCAACTCATTGGAAGAAGGATATCCTATAAGCAGCGTATGGCCGTTCAAGGGATTTTCAGTCATACGCCGCGGGCCGACATCTATCACCTGCTCAAATCCATATTCCTCTTCACCGGGGTGCTGGAGCTGGCCGGGACGGGGGCTCTCTTTTTGTTCTGGCGGGACGCATACCCATCGGCATCAGAGGCACTTTATGTGGCCCTCTTTCACTCGGTTTCCGCTTTCTGCAACGCCGGGTTTTCACTTTTTGCCAATAGCTTTGCGGACTACCAGGGGGCCTGGCTGCTGAACATCACCGTCTGCGCTCTGATTGTCCTGGGGGGAATCGGTTTCCCAGTGGTATATGAATTCTATGCCAGGGCCTCTCAAAGACCGGAAACACGCACCCGGATGAGCGTTCAGGCCAAGACCGTGATGACCACCAGCCTGATTCTGATCGTTTCAGGCATGGTGGTATTCCTGTGCTGCGAGGGGGCGAAATTAGAGCAGGGGCAATGGGGCAAAAGCGTTCTTCAGGCCCTTTTCCAGTCCATCACCTGCCGTACGGCCGGATTCAACACCGTGGAAATCAGCTCCCTCATGGACACCACCCTGGCCTTTTTCCTGTTCCTCATGCTCTTCGGCGCTTCGCCCGGTTCCTGCGGCGGAGGGATTAAGACCACCACCCTGGCCATTCTAAGCATGGCCTCCTGGAGCCGATTCCGGGGCCGGACCAATGTCAACCTGTTCCGGAGGAATATCCCCAGGGAAACCGTCCAACGGAGCATCTCCATTTTCCTGCTTGCGGTGGCGGTCATTTCCGTGGCACTATTTCTGTTGCTCCTGTTTCAACAAGGGCACGCCGAGGCGTCCCCGGACCATAGGCGGTTTTTGACCTCTCTTTTCGAGGTGGTTTCCGCTTTCGGAACGGTGGGACTTTCCATGGGCGCCACCGGCGAACTCCATGGGCCGGGAAAGCTGCTGATCATTGTACTGATGCTTGTGGGCCGGGTGGGGATCCTCACCTTTGCCTATCTGTTTCTGGGATCGGACGCCACAGGCGGCATCGAACGTGCCCAGGAGAATGTGATGATCGGGTAAAGACCGGTATTGCGCAGGGCGGCCGGTCTCCCGGCCGTATGCAGCGGTCCTTCGGATTGGTTGGGCGTTTGGATTCTAAAAGTAACACCTCAATAATCAGGGGCAAACCTCCTGGATTCCGGCCTTCGCCGGAATGACGGGTGGTTGGGTTGTTCGTCATTCCGGCG
>JAIPDZ010000136.1 GCA_021737425.1 Deltaproteobacteria bacterium | reverse complement strand
GCAGGGTAACGACGAACGAAGATAAAATCTCTAAAATCGACGCTGATCTACGCAGAGTGGATCAAAAAGCGGAAGAAGCCCTTGCAGGTTTTGGGAAACTCGAACTAAAACGGCGCCTCCTGATGGATATGAGAGAAGGTGTCCACTTTGCATTTAATTCAGCGGAATTGACGGATGAGGGGAAACAGTCGCTCGATGGATTTACCAGTGCCTTCGACCAGAGACAGAATGCCGTATTCCTGATTGCAGGCCACACGGATAATACCGGCCCCCGGGGCTTCAACTATGAACTGGGCAAACGGAGGGCCGACGCTGTCAAAAGGTATCTGATTATGCAAAAGAAGATAGACCCGTTCCGGGTGGCTACCGTGTCTTATGGAGAAACCTCACCCATCGCACGGAATGATACCCGGGACGGTAGGGCAAAAAACCGGCGGATTGAAATTTTTGTGTACAGAGAAATAATAGCCAAGTAGGGCGCTGCACCACTATGAGTTTTTTATCCCGCGTTGTCTCAATTTTAAGTCGGTTTCGCTTCATAGTAAATATAACAACTCTCCGAATGGTTGTTGAAAATGCTCAGCGAGCGCATTCCCCGCTGCTTGTTGGAGCGAAGCGGAAATCCCGCCTTGCGGGGCGGCGGACCGCCAGAGGCGGTTAAAGGTTAGCTCGCCCTGTTAAACGCCGCTTTGCGGCCCTCCTATGGAGGGTTTAACAAGGCAAGCGAAATAAAAAATGGTAAAAACTCCTTACATTTGGGAGAATCCCTGTAGCTTGCTACAGGGTTCTTCAATTGAGCGAAAAAGAGCTTTAATTTGCCTTCGTAAAATACTCCTTTTTTTGATCGGAAATACAACCTTCAACCCATACTCAATCCAACGGCCTTTCTATACACTCAATTAAAGATGTAAAAAGTGGTCTCTTGTTTCTCTATCTGGGGGGTCTGACACAGGGGACGCTATCCGGCCATAGCTCCGCTGGTCAATGAAAATAATGGAATTAGGGTCGGGAGAAAATGAAGTAGTTGTAGTATGCCACACATCTGATATAGTTTTGAATAAATTAGGTTCGGTTTCAACGAGAAGTGTTGAGATACTGATTCCATATTGATGAAAGGTAACCGTTTAGGCCTCTGAAGCGGGGTCGCAGGCCATGAGGGGGTCTTTTTCAAAGTCCGTACACCCATGTGAGTGACCATGGAACGCCCCAGCAAGATTTAAGAGTACGCACTGTTAGGCAGAGAGGATGACGTCTCCGACAAGCGATATCCTTTGGGGCTATCAGCAGGATAAGTCGAAGCCCCACTGCCGTGAAAGGAAGGGATCCGGAAATTTACGGACTTTGAAAAAGACCCCCTCATGGCCTTCATTCACGGGTCGTTATTTCGACACGGTAAGTTAATACGATGAAAAAAGTTTTTTAACCTGCCGGACAAGGGGATGGCAGCAACAAAAAGGAGGAGGAGATGAAAAAAATAATTTTCGGCAAGGGGGGTAGAATCGGGATAATGATTGCATTGTTTGCGTTTGGGTGGTTCTGTGGCGCTGTAAACCAGCATAAAGCCGAGGCGCAACTAAAAGACATTGGAAAGGCGGTTATGGAGCAGGCCGGCGAACAAGAAGGCTCGCTCGGGGCAGTAGCCAAGCTTGGAACATCTATAAAGGATATTCAAGAGCACTTAGATGCACTGCAGAAAAATGTCGATACACTGAAATCAGTCAAATCGATGCTCGGTGGCTGAGAAGGAAGCGTACACTGCCAGGCTCACATTTCCTGGTCTGAGGCGTAGCTGCTTTTACAGGTTTTTTCCGTAACGCGGATAAGATTCAATTCTATTTTCAATTATAAGGAGGAAGTTAAATGAACAAAACTATTTCAAGGATGTTTCTGTTGATGGCCGGAGCTTTGTTGATTTTCGGCTGCGCCGGCCCACAGGCTGTTTCCACATTTAACCCCTTGGATCTTAATCCTTTGATACATGAAGGAGAGTATATTCCGAAGGTTGATAATTTCGTGGTCATTCTGGATAAATCAGGATCAATGGGGGAAAACTACAAGGGACAGCAAAAGCTGTACTATGCCAAAGACGTGGTGTGTAGAATGAATCAAACCATTCCAGACCTTGAATTAAAGGGGGCCCTGCGAATTTTCGGGAGGCTGGCTGTTTTTTCTGATCAGTTCACCAAACTTGTATGGGGTCCGGCAACCTATTCAAAGGCAGCGCTTCGTGACGGGTTAAATAAAGTGGGCTTTAGTGTCGGGGACAGTCCGATGAACGAGGCCCTGGATGCGACGGCTCAGGACCTAAAATCGGCCCAAGGGAATATCGCGGTTATTATTTTCAGTGATGCCAATAAGGAATGCATGAATTACGACGATGTTCAAAAATCAGCCATGGCTCTGAAAAGCCAGTATGGGAACAGACTATGTATCTATACGGTTCAAATCGGTGACGACCCTGAAGGGAAAAAGCTTCTTCAGAAAGTGGCTCAGGAAGGATCTTGCGGTTCTTTTACGAATGCCGATCAGATTTCATCCCAGCAGGGTATGGCCGATTTTGTCTCAGCGGTCTTCCTGAAAAAAGCCCCGCCCAAACCGAAGCCCAAGGTGGTGGAGAAAAAGGTCGTAATTCCTGATTCCGATGGTGATGGTGTGCTGGACAACCAGGATAAATGCCCGGGAACACCGAAGGGCGCCCATGTGAATAAGTTCGGATGCTGGGTTTTGGAAGAAGTGTTATTTGATTTTGACAAACACAATATTAAACCCCAGTACTATTCGTTCCTGGATCAGGCTGCAGCCGTACTAAAGAAAAATCCTGACCTCAAAGTACAAATAGAGGGGCATACGGATAACATGGGAAGCGCAGCCTACAATCAAAAGCTTTCCTTAAAGAGAGCCGCCGCTGTCATGACCTACTTTGTCAGTAAGGGAATCGACAAAGAGAGACTTATGGCCAAGGGTTATGGGTTTTCGCGTCCGGTGGCCACCAATGAAACAGAAGAAGGGCGCGCCTTGAACCGAAGGGTCCAGTTGACACCCATAAAGTAAGGTTCATTACAATCTACTCTCTCAGGAGTCGGATCAAACACGATCCGACTCCTCTTTGTATTCGGTGGTAAATGGAGGAGAAGACATGGAAAATGTGAGTACTCAATTGGCCTATTATTTCAGTACATATGGGTTACAGGTCCTTGGCGCCATTATTATCTTAATTTTGGGCCGGATTGGCGGAGGGATGGGACGCCGGATCGTACGGAAGCTTCTGGAAAAATCCAATGTGGATGTGGCCGTTGTCAACTTTGTGGGGACTTTGACCTATTTTGTGATTTTGACCTTTGCCGTACTCGCGGCCCTGGCCAAATTCGGCATCCAAACCGCCTCTTTTGTGGCCATTCTCGCGGCTGCCGGCTTTGCCATCGGTTTTGCGCTTCAAGGCTCACTGGCCAATTTTGCAGCCGGGGTACTGATCTTGGTACTGCGGCCCTTCAAGGTAGGAGATTACATTATGGGGGCCGGTGAAGCAGGGACCGTAAAGGAGATCCAACTGTTCACCACGGTGTTGGATACCCCTGACAATATAAAAATCATGGTACCTAATGGAAAGCTTTTTTCAGATACCATCAGGAATATTTCTGCCTACGATACCCGCAGATTGGACATTGGGATCGGCATTGGCTATAGCTCGGATATCCAGCAGGCGCACGATGTGATAATGGGCTTGATCCAAGCGGATGAACGAATCTTTACTGATCCGGCGCCGCAGGTTATGGTATCGGAACTGGCCGATTCCAGTGTAAATTTAACCGCCCGATTCTGGCTGAAAAGTGGAGATTATTGGGGGGTCAAATTCGATCTGACCCGCGCTATTAAAGAGGGGCTGGATGCCAGTGGGATAGAGATTCCCTTCCCCCAGCGGGTGGTTCATATGGTGTCGGAAGCGGGTTCTGCTTGATGGAAGGCCTTACGGAAATTCTTTTGGGCTCCGCCTCTAAGCTAAGACTTCAGGGGAGATGAAACCATGAATGCTCCGGAAAATGAGTCCAAGCAAAAGCACTGGGCAGCGAGGTTCCTGCTCAGCAAGCGTTTTATTATTGCTGTGGCCGTTGTGGTTGCCTATACCCTCATCGGTTTCTTCCTGATGCCATATTTGATCCACCATTACAGCGCCAAATTCGCCGAGGAAAAACTCAACTGTAACCTGGCGGTGGAAGAGGTCCGGGTGAATCCGTACGCCCTTACGCTAAAAGTCAAGAATTTTGATCTCAAAGAGAAAGACGGCTCTCCGCTTATCGCCTTTCAGGAATTTTTCATTAACTTCCAGGTCTCCAGCCTGTGGCGCTGGGCCTTCACCTTTGCCGATGTTAGGCTGGAGAGGCCCTCCCTGAATGTCGAGATCATGCCCGACGGTGTAATTAATTTTGTGAGGCTTTTGGATAGAATACCAAAGGAAGAAAACGAAAACAATAAAAGAGGCATTGACCAGGAAGGTGAAGGGGAGGCGCCGCCGCCTGTTATCGTGGAACATATTGCATTACACCAGGGGCAGCTTGTTTTCACCGACTTATCCGATTCCACTCGTGGTAGTGTAACTCTCGAGCCGCTCGGACTGGAACTCAAAAACTTTACGACCCTGCCAGACGAGAAGGGGATGCATTCTTTTGAAGCGACCTTGCCTCATGGCGGGAAACTTCTCTGGGCCGGAGAACTATCGGCTCATCCTTTCTGGTCCGAGGGCAACATAGAGGTAAAGGGTTTCAATGTAGCCACCGCCTGGGAATTCCTTCAGGATGAAATCCTTCTCCAAAAGCCAAAAGGAGCGGTAGACCTCAGCGCCGAGTATCAGTTTGCACTTGCGAGGGGCTCCAACACCCTCCTTGTCAACGCCTTACAGGTTCATGTTTCAAACCTATCCCTGAAAAGCCCAGATGCTGAAGAGCCAATTTTCACCATGGAGGCAATTGAACTGGAAGGCGGTCATTTCGATTTAGGTTCACATGCGTTTTCTGTTGAAGAACTGACATTTTCCCAGGGCAGCGTAATGGCAGGAGTGGATGACCAGGGTCGATTGAACTTCCAACAACTCATGAATACGGCCCCTGAAACAAAACCAGCTTCGGCTGAAAAGAAAAGAACCGCTGACTCCCCCTGGAAAATCAATGTCAAGAGAATAGGGCTTGACGACTTTTCCGTGAAATATATTGATGGCAGCCGGCCATATCCTTTTCAATTAGGGGTAGCGAGCCTCGGCATGAAACTGAAAGCAGGCGTTGTTTTTGGACCTGAAACTTCCCAGGCTACTGTAGAGGATGCGGATATCCGTTTTTCAGATATCTCGTTAAGGGAGGCCACTGAGGATCCTCCTGTTGTGAATCTCCAAAACCTTCTCATCCAGGGCGGCCAACTGGATTTTCAAGCCCGACAGTTGGACGTGGAAAAAATAGCTCTGGAGGGCGGGCATGCCGGGGTGTTAAAAGAAAAAGAAGGGACTTTCAACCTGAAGAGACTGCTGGGTGATATGGGTGCAGGCAAGCCTCGGGAGAAAAAGGAAAACGGCCCTGAAGGAGCAGAAAGAGAGGGTAAGCCCTGGAATTTTACCGTACAGTCTATGGAGATGACCGGCTTTGATCTCGACTTTAGCGATCAGAACATTTCCTCCTCTTCAATCCTGAACCTGGAAAACATGGCCTTGAACGCTTCGGAGATTCACAGCGACTTCAAACAGCCGATTCCTTTTGAAGCCTCTGTTTCAGTCCGGCAAGGAGGAAGCATCCAGGCCAAGGGCCATCTTGGACTTGCGAAAAAAGAGGCTACAGCAACGCTCCAGGTATCTGATCTCAACTTGACTCCCATACAACCCTACCTGGCAGAAATCGTCCTCCTCACTTTGGACTCCGGAATCTTATCCCTGAGCGGGGAGATAAACCACGTTGAAGACAGAAATGATCCGGATACCACGTTTGCCGGTACGATGGACGTTCGAGATTTCCTCATGTCAGAGTCTGGGTCAGGAAAGCGCTTTTTATCCTGGAAAGAGATGGCATTGAATGATTTGGAATTAAACCTGGTGCCGGATCGGTTGGAAGTGGCAAAAGTGTATCTTAAGGAACCCTACGGAAAACTCATCATTTATGAGGACCAGAGTATAAACCTGAAGAAAGTACTGCGTTCCAAGACAACGAAGCCTGAAAAGACCCCACCCGATGCTGAAAAAGACGGTGGTTCCCCGGTGAATGTCAGGAAAATCCAGATCGAAAACGGTGTCCTTGATTTTGCCGATCTGAGCCTTCGGCTGCAGTTCGCCACAAGGATTCATGAGCTGGAAGGATCTATTGTCGGGCTTTCCACAAGTGAGGGAGAGCGGGCCCAGGTCCAGCTTGACGGAAGGGTGGATGATTATGGAATGTCCAAGATCCGGGGCCAGCTTGAGCCTTTCAACCCGAAGCATTTCACAGATGTATCCATGAAATTTCGCAATATTGAAATGACCAGCCTGACCCCCTATTCAGCTGAATTTGCAGGCTATAAAATGGAATCCGGAAAGCTTTCTCTGGATCTTCGTTATCGGATCAAAAGCAGTGAACTTCAGGGGGAGAACCAAATCCTTTTAGACCAACTTACCTTGGGAGAGAAGGTGGAAAATCCGGATGCACCGGACATCCCGCTTCATTTCGCCCTCGCGCTCCTAAAGGATTCCAATGATCAGATCGATATCGGGCTTCCCGTATCCGGAAACCTCGATGATCCTCAGTTTGAATACAGCCATCTCATATGGAAGGCTCTGTTGAATCTCTTCAAGAAAATCATTACCGCGCCTTTTAAGGCGTTAAGTTCCATGCTCGGTATCGAAAGTGAAAAACTGGATCTCATTGTTTTCGAAACAGGAGAAACGACATTGCCCCCTCCAGCACAGGAAAAGGTTAAGAATCTTTCAGAGTTGCTTGCCAAGCGCCCACAGCTGACCCTCAAAATTCAGGGGAAATATATCCCAACGGATGACAGATTAGCGCTGAAGTCTTTTGCCATCAGGCATATGGTGGCCGAGAAAATGGGAGAGAAGGTGGGGCCTGACAAAGAACCCCCGCCCATTGATTTAAATCATCCCCAAGTCCAAAAAGCCATAAAAAGTCTGGTAAGGGAACGAATATCTCCCCAAGCTCTGTCAGCTGCCGAGGAAAATGCCGCCAAGAGAGCGGCGGCGGCAGCCAAAAAAGGAGAAAAAGGAATCCCCAAGGAAGGGCTCGACCGAGATTTTTATACCGGATTGCTCCAGAAACTGTTTGAGGCGCATCAGATCACTGAGACGGAATTAGAAGAACTGGCCAGGAACCGGGCAAAAGCCATTAAGGAGGCCCTTGTGTCAACCGGTAAGGTTGACGGATCAAGACTTAATATTATTGAGCCTACTGTGGCCGAAGGCGAAAGTGAAGGAGGTGTGGGATGTAAGCTGACGTTAGATGCGTCACATTGATGGACGGATTTGGGATTTGTTAACAAGCGCTTTGATGGCCAAGTCCTTCCATATCCATATAAGTCGGTCAGGCATATTCATCTTATATCTATGATTATGACCAAGTCAGACTTTTACAGGAAGTCTCAATAAATAGCAGGGTGATTTTTACGTCCTCATAAGAAAGCACACCCTGGATCCATCGGCTTTCCAGAAACCAGCCTAAAACCGAGTAAATTAACCTCGCATAAAAATCTCTTCTTCTCAAAACTTAGAGTCAATCCCCATTTTCAGTTTTCTCTTACTGTAGGAAAAACCAGTCACAATCTCTCCACTAAACGTGCGCCAATATCAAATTGTGTTCTATATATCAATGAGTTAGCCATCTTAAGGAATTTCGGTACATTCCTTGAATAAGAGATTCTCACGATGCACTGTGGGGTAGGTGTGTTCACTGAACAGTGGAGAACACCCATATTGCAGCACTGGGTGAAGACCATAATGAAAGGGGGAATTTGACATGAAAACAATTTATAAAAATTTCTTAGGGTTAGTTGTTGTTGCCCTTGGGTTGGCCCTTATTGCCGCCTCCTGTGGGGGAGGCGGCGGATCCTCGACGGCTACTTCCGGGGATCTGGCCATAAGCCTCACCGACGCTGCAACCGATGAATACAAGGCCGTGTACGTCACCATCGAGGCCATCGAAGTCCATATGTCCAATGATACCTGGGAGATAATTCTGAGTCCAAACGAGACGTTCAACCTCATGGACCTCGTCGGCGGCTTGCGGGAGGAACTTGGCATCGCTGAGTTGCCTGCGGGCAGCTACACGCAGATGCGCCTCATTATCGGAAAGACGCCGGATCAAAGGATTAACATACTGAGCGAGGCTCATCCCTATGCAAATTATGTCATCGATTCAGACCATACATATCATGAATTGAAAGTTCCGAGTGGATACCAGACCGGCATAAAGATTGTTCACGGGTTCGAAATCAAGGCGAATCAGACTACTGAACTGATCCTGGATTTTGATGCGTCCAGATCGGTGGTCCGGGCGGGCAGCAGCGGAAATTGGCTTTTGAAGCCAACCATCAAGGTCCTGAATACCGAGTTATACACCATCGTGACCGGCATGGTGAAAGAGAATGGCAGTGTACCAGTGGATGGGGCGCTGGTCAGCGCCCAAACCTATGATCCCGGGGCGGCTGACGTCAAGGATGTGGTGGTTGTGCAAACATCCACCATCTCGAACCAGGATGGGTTGTACAAACTTTTTCTGGAACCGGGGATGTATCGTCTTGTGTCCTATGACAATGGACTCGATCCTCAATGCATCAAACTCGATGCATTGCCCAACGCAACCCATGAGCTCAATTTTAACATGCACAGCGCTTCAACGGGCGTCATTTCAGGGGGTGTGGTGATACAGGGAGGCACTGATGAACAATATGCCACCCTCAGCTTCAGACAAAACGCCACGTGCAGCGGCGAAAATGAATCCGTTGAAGTGGTATCCGTTCATGTGGCCAATGATGGCCCCTACACCGTGTTACTGCCCGACGGCGATTATGAGGTGGTGGCGTCAACATACAATCAAACCACGCAGACACACCAAGTTCATGTGACGGCCAATGCGGAGACACCCCTCAATATTGTCTTCTAAAACAGGAGATTTTTAACTTACAAGGAGATCCGGTTATGCAATCTTTACTGCAACGCAAACGCATCGTGTCCATGATGCTGCTTATAACCTTCATATGTGTGACCACTGGGGTTTCTCCCGTGCAAGGCGGGCTCATTCCGACTTCGCAGTTTCTGAAAAAAGAGGAGTCGGCTTCACAGCGGGCACGCCTGAATGCCTTTCTCGAGAGAGAGCAAGTCCAGAGGGAACTGGAGGCCTGGGGCCTGGATAGAGACACGGCCAGAACCAGGGCAAACAGCCTTACGGATAGGGAGGTCGGTCAACTGGTCCAGAAGTTGGACCAGCTTCCTGCCGGAGGCGACGGGGTGGTTGCCGTGACCTTTATACTGGTGCTGGTATTTGTCATATTACTCGCCACTGACATCGCGGGGTATACGGACATATTTCCATTCGTTACCAAACATCCCTAAGCGTACTGTAAATATGCTTCAGTGTTCATGCATCCGGATGGGATTTCTTATCCTGCCCATTTTAATCGCAGCCGCGGGCTGTGCCCATCGGGGCTACCCTATCCGTGGGGCGAAACTCGACGGTCTTCCCCGGCGCACAGAGATTGCCGGGGTCCCTTTCTATTCGCAGAAATCTCATCAGTGCGGCCCCGCCACCCTGGCCACGGTACTGAAATGGTCGAACAGCCAAATCAGCCTGGAGGAGATTACGGGTGAAATTTACACTCCCGGTCGAAAAGGGAGTTTGCAATCCATTCTGGTCAGCGCCACCCGTTCTCACAACCGTCTGCCCTATGTCATCGGGGATTTTACCTCGCTGATTCAAGAGGTCGCTGCGGGTCATCCCGTAATTGTCTTGCAGAATCTCGGCTTGAGCTGGTACCCCCGGTGGCACTATGCGGTCGTGATCGGCTATGACATCGAAAAACAGATTGTCATTCTTCGTTCAGGAAAAACCTTCAGAATAAAAAGAGAATGGTCCCTTTTTTCTCGAACATGGAAACGCGCAGGGAATTGGGGGCTGCTCGCGCTGCCACCCCATGAGTTGCCGGAAAGCGCGGATGAAACCTCCTTTTTGGAGGCGGTATCGGCTTTGGAAGCGGTGGGCAGGCATGAAGCAGCCTCCCTGGGTTACCATGCTGCTCTGAAGCGGTGGCCGGAAAGTCTGGGGGCAGTCGTAGGGCTGGGCAACAGCCTGTATGCCATGGGGAATCTTGAACAAGCAGAAAAAGTCTTTCGAGATGCGGTTGAGCTTTGCCCCGCCTGCGGTGATGTGTACAACAACCTGGCACAGGTGCTGGCAAAGCAGGGACGCTACTCTGAGGCACTGGATGCGGCCCATCAGGCCATTTCTTTCGGCGGTTCCAATGAATCTGTATACAATCAAACTCTGATTGAAATTACCCGATTAAAGGAAAAACACGGATGAAATCACGGACCCTCAGCCGGATTATGCAAAGGTGTACGGAATTTTCTTCACGGAAAAGTTCCAACTATTCAAACAGTTGCCTCTATGTCTGGCGAATCCCGAGCATGGTTACCGTAGGAAAACTCCTTCAGAAGACCTATGGTTTAAGCGCTGTTGGCCTATGTCGTAATTAATCTCAATAGGTTGAGATACCCAACCGTAAACGACATTTGAGTTGCTTAAGACAAAGCGTAAAGCTGCTCTCGATAGAAATGGATGAGCCTTTGTAAAATATATGCATCAACTTTTCGAGATAAGACAGGGGGGAGATGAAATGCCAACATCAGAAAGATGTAGAGGGAGTTTGTTCAATATTTGCTTATTGGCGGCCATTGGCATCCTTATGCTATCAGGCTGTGCCACCAACAAATACGTGGGAGAGCAGATCTCACCGGTTAGAGATC
>JAIPDZ010000135.1 GCA_021737425.1 Deltaproteobacteria bacterium | reverse complement strand
CCGCCGCTTTCCAACGAAGCGGCAGAAAAAACAGCCTGAGCGGTCCTCGAACCCAACACCTCCGGCGGAAAGGGATGTGGACCGGATCATTCCCGGTCATTGACTTGGGGCATTTCGTCATGAGACAAGGAGGGGGGCGGGTCGAGGGGTTGTTTCAGATGGGTTTGTATGAAATCGATCCGCTCGGACAAGGATTTCCGTCTGTCCACAAACATATGGTATTCACCGTTTACACAACAGATTCCGCCCTTCAGTTTCAGCCCTGCCGCTTCCAGAAGGTCGTAATGGATTTGGATCCCTTTTTCAGCGGCCTGGTTTTCAAGGGCCGAGAGTTTGCTCTGAAGACGGGGTGAAGCGGCTTTGTTCCGTTTCCTGAATTTCATAAGATCCTTATAAATTCCGGGCGCCTATTTTCCAACAGTTGGAGAACGCGTCGACCGCCTAATCAGACAGGCTTGCAGGGTCTTATAGCGAGCTGCCGGGCCATTGTGGAGTCACCCGTACCGGAAAACCGCAAATTGCCTGTGTGTTGACACCAAAGAGATCATAAAGTATAGGAGCGTTCAAATCAAGTGCGGGATGTCGTTTTTAACCGCTGCATATCAGGCCACTCACCAGGAGGAATGAATTGTCTTCATACTTCGAATCCATAGAGGATGTGATCCGGAAGCTGGCCCGTGCGGATTATATCGCAGACAGGGCCCTGGCAACGGTGCTTTTTTTGGCCCATCGACTGGAAAAACCGATTTTTTTGGAAGGGGAGCCGGGCGTGGGAAAGACAGAGGTGGGAATCGTGCTGGCAAGGCTCTTTGATGTGCCCCTCATTCGTCTTCAGTGCTATGAGGGGCTGGATGCGGCCACGGCCCTGTATGAATGGAATTATCCCAAGCAGTTGCTGCACATCAAACTGGAAGAGCAGGGGAATCGGGATCAGGAAGAGATTGAAAAGATCATCTATGGCCCGGAATTTCTGATAAGGCGCCCCCTGCTCGAAGCCATCCTGAAGTCTCAGGAGAACACGCCGGTGCTTCTCATCGATGAGATCGACCGATCGGATGAAGAATTCGAGGCCTTTCTTCTCGAAGTGCTCTCGGATTTTCAGATTACCATCCCTGAAATCGGAACCATGACCGCCCGAAAAAGGCCCATGGTGGTGGTCACCTCCAACCGGACCCGGGATGTTCATGATGCGCTCAAGCGCCGGTGCTTGTATCACTGGATCGAATATCCTTCTTTTGACAAGGAATATCAAATTGTTATGGCCAAGCTCCCCGGGGTGGAAGAGCGATTGGCACGACAGATTGTAGCGTTTATTCAAGATCTGCGGGAGAGGGATTTTTTGAAAAGGCCGGGAATTTCTGAGACCCTGGATTGGGCAGGGGCCCTGATGGCGCTTCACAAGGAATATTTAGATGAGGCGGCCATCTCAGACACCTTGGGGTGCATTCTCAAATATCAAGAAGATATCAAGCGATTTCAAGAAGAGGTTGAATCGTCGGCCCCGTAAGGGAGGGAAAGAATCCTGAGTAAAAGGAATGACTGAAATCAAACAAGGAATGGCGGAAACCGTTATCCGGTTTGCCCGTTTTCTGAAAGGGCGGGGGTTCAGGGTCTTTCAGAGTGATATCCATTCGGCCTTGCAGGGTCTGGAGATGATATCGCTTGCCGAAAAGCAGGATTTTTTTCATGTGCTCCGGGCAAACCTGGTGACCACGGACACGGAATGGATCCAGTTTCCGTTTTTGTTTCATCAGTTCTGGGACCGGCGGCATGATGAACAGCCCCCTCACAAGACCCCGGTGAGTGAGATTTCGGAGCAGGAGCTTGAAGAGAGCGTATCGGATGCCCGCCCGCATCGGTCTCAGCCGGCAACCTCTGCCAAAACGGATAGGGATCCGAAGGAATGGTTGGAAGGGGTCGCCTACAGTCCTGTGTCAAGGGTGGAAAAGAAGACCTTTGACCGCCTAACCAAAGAAGATGTTCAAGTCGCCCAGCTGGCACTGAGAAAGCTGATTCATCCGTTTCGGGCGACCGGGTCAAGGCGGTTGGAGCCCGGTCATGGAGCTGCAGCCTTGGATTTTCGTCGTACCGCCAGGGCCAGCCTCAAGACCTTGGGGATTCCCTTTGAACTGTTTTACAGGCGAAAAAAGAAGCGGCTTAAACGTCTCGTTATATTGGCCGACGTAAGCGGTTCCATGGATCGGTACGCCCGCTTCGTGATGCCTTTTCTGCTGGGAATCCGGGGAATGGGGGCCAGGACCGAGGTGTTTGTATTTTCAACTTCTCTAACACGCATTACGTTTATTATCAGACATGTGGATATGGACAAGGCCCTTGAATACATCGCCGAGGAGGTTCCGGAGTGGTCCGGCGGCACCCGAATCGGCTTTTCTCTCGGGCAGTTTAATCATGCCCAAGGGACCCGGCTTTTAAACCAAAGAAGTGTGGTGGTTTTGCTGAGCGACGGGTGGGACTTGGGCGGAAAGGCCTTGTTGGAAAGGGAGATGGCACTCCTGAGCAGGAAGGTGTACAAGGTGGTCTGGCTGAATCCGCTGGTCGGGGATCCCGGCACCGCGTCCATGTGCCGGGGGATGAAGGTTGTGCTCCCCTATGTGGATTATCTGTTGCCCGCAGACAGTCTAAAGAGCCTGAAAAGGGTGGGTCGCCTGCTGTCAAGGCTCATGATTCACTGAGTCGGTCCTTCCCGGATCAGTTCAACCCCTTCAGGCAGGTCCAGCCTGAAAAACCCCTCTGGAAATTCCTCCTTTTCCGTAAGCCCCTCGAGTTCAAAAACGGTGATGGTCCCCATCAGGTTATGGATGCGAATCTCCCTGATTTCATATTCCGGGGTCACGGTCAGATCGATGCGATCCACCTCCTGCCAGGGGGGATCAGGGATCAGTTCCATGGTATGATTCCGGTGTTCATCTGTGCCGTGCAAGATGATCTGGAAATTGTCTTCCACCTTTTCCATTCCCCTGAATATGTCGGTCAACAGGTGAAGCTCCCGGCCGAATTCCCTGGCCGAATATTGGTAGGCCTTGTTTTGGGGAGGGATGTACCACCACAGGAAAGTGCCGTCGGTGATAATGATTTCGGGTTGGGGTTTTTCCTGCTGTAGTTTCAGAAAATGCGGGGGTTTGAAATAGATGTGTCCGGATGCCAGATCCCCTCTGGCTTTTTTGCCCAACAGGGTCATGGAGCGGGTGATGACCTCGCGCTGGTATTGGAGGGAAAGGCCGGAGAGATCCCCGTAAGTGGCACGGATCCCTTCTATGACGCGGGCCAAATCAGGGACCGCCATTGCCGCAGTGGCGGTTTGGAGGGAACAGAAGACGACCATCAGGAGGATCAGTGGTTTCCTGTAGGGGCGGTTTATTTGAGTTTGCCTGATCATTGGTGTTGCCTTTTCATCCATGGTGTGTGGGTTCGGCGTGTCACTCCCCTTTTCTGCCAAAGACCTCCCGGGGCCTGACCCCGTCCGAGGGACCGACGACCCCCTCCCGTTCCATGGTCTCGATCATTCTGGCGGCCCGGTTGTATCCCACCCGCAGTTTGCGCTGCAGCATGGAGATGGAGGCCTGTCCGGTCTTGGCCACCACATCAATGGCCTCATCGTATTTTTCGTCGTGTTCCACATCCTCCTCTGCTGAATCATCCTCTCTGGCGATTTCCGAAAGGATGGTGTCGTCATAATCCGGTTTTCTTTGTTTTCTCAAAAAATCGGTCACGTCTTTTATTTCGTCGTCAGAGAGATAGGCGCCGTGAATCCGCATGATCTGGCCCACACCCGGGGGCATAAAGAGCATATCCCCCTCTCCCAGGAGGTGTTCCGCCCCGATGCTGTCCAGAATGGTCCTCGAATCCACCCGGGAGGAGACCTGGAAAGAGAGCCGGGTGGGGAAATTGGCCTTGATGACGCCGGTCAGCACATTTACCGAGGGACGCTGGGTGGCAATGATCAGATGGATGCCCGCGGCCCGGGCCATCTGGGCCAGGCGGGTGATGGATTCTTCCACTTCCTTGGAGGAAACCATCATCAAATCCGCCAGTTCGTCGATAATGACGATGATGTACGGGAGTGTTCGGTCTATCCCCCGGGAGGTATCTTCCTCCTGGGGGGGAGGTTCTTTCACCATCTTGCGGTTGTAGGTTTCGATGCTTCTCACCCCCCTGTCGGACATGAGCATGTATCGCCGTTCCATTTCATCCACGGCCCATTTGAGGGCCTTGGTGGCGTCCTTGGGTTGGGTGACCACCGGATGAAGAAGGTGGGGGATGTCTTGATACACGGAGAGTTCGATCCTCTTGGGATCGATCATCAGCATCCGGACCATGTCAGGCGACAGCTTGAAGAGGATGCTCTGGATCATGGTGTTGATGGAGACGCTTTTTCCAGTCCCCGTGGCCCCGGCGATCAGGAGATGGGGCATCTTGGCCAGGTCTGCAACCATTGACGTGCCGGTGATGTCTTTGCCCAGTGCAATGGGGAGCTTGTGCTTGGTGTGCTTGTAAGCCGCACTGGAGAGAATTTCCTTGAAATAGACCATCTCCCGGTGGTTATTGGGTATTTCAATGCCGATGGCGGCTTTTCCCTTAATGGGGGCCACGATTCGGATGCTGGGCGCCCTGAGGGTCAGGGCCAGGTCGTCGGACAGACCTGCCACCTTGCTGATCTTTACACCGGGTGCAGGTTTGTATTCATACATGGTAATCACCGGTCCGGGGAGGATCTCCACCACCTCTCCTTCCACGCCGAAATCCGACAACATTTTTTCCAGCCGACGCGCATTCATTTCCAGGCTTTCCTGCTGGACCTTTACGTTCTGTTTTTTCGGGGGATCTTTCAGGAAATCGAGCGGCGGAAGCTTGAACGATCCGGCCACATTCATAAAAGGAAACTGCTCTTGTTCGGGAGCCTCGGGCCTTGCAGAACCCGGTTTCACAATGGTGACCTTGGGTTTTGACTTCAGTTTGGTGCGGGCAATGGTGGTCTTGCGGGCCCGTTTTTTTCGCTCCCGTCTCTTGGCGATGATGTCCCCAACCTTTCGTATTACCCCCAGGCCCCACAATCCCATGCGTGAAAAGAGCCAGCCCAGGGAAAGATGGGTGAGGATCATCAGGGAGATAATGAAGATGGTGACGAAACTGGCGTAGGCCCCAAAATGATTGAGCAGTCGCTCTGTAAATCCGGCCAGATGAAGCCCCAATAGCCCGCCGGGGGCCATGTCCCCGCCCTTGTACGCTACCTCTGCGCCGCATTGCAGGGCCAGGATGGCGGAAAAAGAGGCCAACATGGTTAGGGTCGCCAGGATACTCTTGAAAGGGGATGCCAAGGGATGTCTCTTGAAGGCGAGGAAGGAGAGGGTGAACAGGATCACCGGGAACCAGAACGCAGCAAAACCAATGCTGTCAAACAGGGCCCCGGCCACGTGAGCCCCCACTGTGCCGAGAAGGTTTTGGGCCTGGCCCACCGGACCGGTCGTATTCCAGAAGAGCCTGTCTGCCGGACAATAGGAGATCAGACTGCCCCCAAAAATGATGGCGCAAAGGAGAAAAACGAGTCCCTGGATCTCTTTTCGAATGGGGTTTCCGGGTCCCGCATGCCTCTTTTGTCCATTTTTGGGAGATGGGGTGGTGGGAGGCTTCTTTCCTTTTGGTTTACTCATAATCACATAAGCGCTTAGATGGTGATAATGACCGGTATAATGAGGGGCCGTTTTTCCATGACCCGGTAAAAAAATCGTTTCAGTTTCCGCTGGATGGCGGATTCCAGTTCTGAGGTGTCGATGGGAAGCGGTCTTTCAATGTCGTTTAGGACCGAAGAGACGATAAGTTCCGCGTCACTCAGGATTGATCGGGTGCTCTCCTCAAAGGCAAACCCCCGGGTGATGAATTCCGGTCCGAATACCGCTTCCCCGTGATTTTCGTCCAGCGCCAGCAAGACCACCACCATTCCATGACCGCTGAGTCGCCTTCTGTCCCGTAAAATGGTTTCCCCCACATCTCCCACGCCTTTTCCATCCACCAGCACACGGCCTGTGGATATCCCGGCTTGTACATGCGGGGGGCCGGCCTTAAAGCTGATGACGTCGCCATCCTGGGCAACAAGAACACGGTCTTCCGGCATTCCCATCTCCAGGGCGATCCGGGCGTGATTGACCAGGTGCCTGAATTCCCCGTGAATGGGGACAAAAAAGCGCGGTTTGACCAGGTTCAACATGAGTTTCAACTCTTCCTTTTTGGCGTGCCCGGAGGTGTGGATGTCGGAAACCTTTTCGTAAACCACCCGGGCCCCGAGACGGTAGAGACGATTAATGGTGGCCGTAATGGCCTTTTCATTGCCAGGGATGAATCGGGAGGAAAGGATAACGGTGTCCCCTTCGTGGATTTCAATCCCCTTATGCCTGTCCTGGGCCATCCGGGTCAGGGCGGACATGGGTTCTCCCTGGCTTCCGGTGGTGATAATGGTAATGTTTTTGTCCGGAAACTGACCGATTTGTCTTTCCGTTATTTCACTTCCTTCCGGTATCTCGATGAACCCTTCTTCCCTGGCAATGCCCACATTGGTGATCATGCTTTTCCCGCTGAAGACCACCTTGCGTCCGGACCGGACAGAGAGGGAGATGGCCTGTTGGATACGGGAGATATTGGAAGCAAAACTGGCCACAATGAGCCTCCCCTGACTGGTCTCAAACACATCGGCCAGGGTCTTTTTAACATCCTTTTCGCTCATGGTAAACCCCTCCTTTTCCGCATTGGTGGAATCGGAGAGGAGGACCAGCACGCCCTTTTCGCCGAAATGGGCGAATCGGTTCAAGTCCGTGGGTTCGGAGTAGACCGGGGTGGTGTCGATCCTGAAATCACCGGAGTGGATGATCGTGCCTTCCGGGGTGTGAATCGCAAGTCCCACGCCGTCCACAATACTGTGATTGACCCGGATGTACTCCAGCTTGAAGGGACCGAGTTGGGTCTGATCTCCGGGTGCGATCTTTTTGAGATCGGGTGGTCGGGAAAAGTGATGCTCCTTGAATTTTTCTTCCAGCAGCCGCAGGGTAAAACCGGTACCGAACACCGGCACCGAGAATTCCTTGAGAAAAAAGGGGATGGCCCCGATGTGATCCTCGTGACCGTGGGTCAGGATAATGGCCTGGATCTTTTCCCGGTTTTCCTGAAGATAGGTGAAATCGGGGATGACCCGGTCTACACCCGGCATATGGACGTCCGGAAACATGAGACCCGCGTCAATCACCAACAGGTGGGGGTCATACTGAACGGCCATCATGTTGAGTCCGATTTCCCCCAGCCCTCCCAAGGGTATGATTTTGAGCATGGATATCCTCACTTGCATATGCGGGGTGCGACCCCCAGGCAGGAAAGGGTTGAAACCGTGCGGTGAGAACAGTTTAAATTAATCAAAGTTCCTTCGTATAGTTGGGCGATTGCCTTACCGTCGTTGCTGGATCTTGCATTTTATTTTGATGAATAAACAAGACCTTACTCGTTTTCTCCGCTTCAGTCAATAGAGAAAAAAGAGGTGAGCCAGGGTGTACAATGCCCTTGATTTGGCGGATTCCTTTGTGTTACAGGTATCCAACATCCACATATTTATAGACCCCATCCTGTTCGGGGGTGGGAAACAGCCACAAGGAGAAGAACGCATGGCCGGTGTAAATAAAGCGATATTGATCGGGAACCTGGGCGCGGATCCTGAAGTAAGATATACGCCCAGCGGCACAGCCGTGGCCAACTTCCGGATCGCGACCTCGGAAGAGTGGAAAGACAAGAATTCCGGAGAAAAACAGACCCGTACCGAATGGCACCGTATCGTGGCCTTCGGTCGGCTCGGAGAAATCTGCGGGGAGTATCTCCACAAAGGAAAACAGATTTACGTGGAGGGAAGACTTCAGACCCGGTCCTGGGAAGATCAGGATGGGAATAAGCGCTGGACCACAGAGGTCGTCGCCCTCAGTATGCAGATGCTCGGAGGGGCGGGTAGAGGGGGCGAAGCGCCGTCCAAAGGGGACCAATACCCTGCTGAAGAACCCCTGAATGTGCCCGAAGACGATATTCCCTTTTAGAACGTGTGAAAGGGTTGATCCTCAAAGGGACGGTTAGGTCTCTTCTTCGTTTTTTTTCTCTTTTTCGTCAGGGGGTGGAATCTCTTCTTTGGCCTCGTGGGTGGCCTTCTTGAAGTTCTTTATCCCTTTACCGATTCCACTCCCGATCTCGGGCAACTTGCCGGCCCCGAATATGACCAGGATGATGATCAAGATGATGATCAGCTCTGGCATCCCTATACCAAACATCTACGTCCCTCCTGATATGGCCAAAAAATAGCCCTCATGATCGCGATACCGAGCCCCCCGGGTCATTTGTCCGCAGGCCCTGTTAACTGGTGAAGATCAAGAGATGTTCTGAATTTAAAAATAGCGCGTTGATATTCGCACCAGGCGGCCCAGAGGGCCATCCATTCCCTGTTGTGCCAGAACAGATCGGAATCGGCGGTGTTCTCTCGCTTCATTTTCTTGAATTGCTCATATTCCGAACGGCAACTGTCGCAGAGGTTGAATTCGGTATCCACCCGGCAGGCGGATTCGGGCTCCGAGTGCTCCATGTGACGTCCGCACATGGCACATTTGTACTGGCATCCTGAACAGTGTACGATCCGTTGAACCGTCTCGAATTTATCACGGTAGGTCTCGACTTGTTCCTTCCGCTTTCTGTGTTCAAGGCGTTCGGTAATATTGAGGATCTTATCCATTATGCCCCCCCCCGTAGGGCCGGATCCAATCTGATTGAAATACGGGTCAGGGTCTTTTCATCATAGATAATAATGCTAACATCAGCAGAAGGCCCAGTCAAGAAACCTTTTATCCTGCACATCATTTTTTCATGACCTCAACCGCGGTTTTCCCCAATTTCCCCAGATCCAGCACTACGGTAATGTCTGCATCCTGAAGGGCCTTTATTTTATCTTCAGCCCTTCCCTGACCGCCGGAAATAATGGCGCCGGCATGTCCCATCCGTCTTCCCGGAGGCGCGGTTTGGCCGGCGATAAAGGCGAGGACCGGTTTGTTGAATTCCTGCTTGATATATTCGGCCGCCTGCTCTTCTGCCACGCCCCCGATCTCTCCGATGAGGACCACGCCTTGGGTTTCCTCGTCCTCCTGAAACCGTTTGAGATGATCAATAAAGCTGGTTCCGATTAAAGGATCTCCTCCGATCCCGATACAAGTGGACTGCCCCAGACCCACACCGGTCAATTGATCCACCACCTCGTAGGTGAGGGTCCCGCTTCTCGATATGACGGCCACAGGACCGGGTTTGTGGATATCTCCGGGCATGATGCCGACCTTGGTCTTCCCGGGTGAAATAACCCCTGGACAGTTGGGGCCGATGAGCACCGACTGTCGGGTTCTTAAGAACCCGGCCACTTTTACCATATCGAGGATCGGGATGCCTTCGGTGATGCATACGATCACATCCATTCCTACCGAGGCCGCATCAATGATGGCATCGGCTGCAAAGGGGGGCGGGACGAAGATGCACGAGACATTAACCCCTTCCTGCTCCGCCGCTTGCCGGACGGTATTGAAGACGGGCACACCCTCCACGGTTTTGCCGCCCTTGCCAGGGGTGACCCCGGCTGCCACCGCTGTACCGTATGAAAGCATCTGCCGGGTATGAAACTGGCCTTCTCTGCCGGTAATCCCCTGCACCACCACCCTGGTTTTTTCATCTACCAATATACTCATGATTCCTTAACCCTTCACCTGTTGGGACACCAATTGGGCAGCCTCCGAAAGATCGCTCGCCACCAGAAACTTGAGCCCGGAATCCTTCAAGATTTTTCGTCCTTCCTCCACGTTGGTTCCTTCCAGCCGCACGATCAGGGGGAGGTCCATTTGGGTCTTTTCTGCCGCAGCGAGGACCCCTCGCGCCAACACATCACATCTCAGTATCCCGCCGAAGATGTTGATCAAGATCGCCCGAACCCGTTCATCCTTGAGTATAATCTCAATGCCCTTGGTGATCATATCTTCGTTGGCGCCGCCCCCCACGTCCAGGAAGTTGGCAGGTTGTGCACCGGCCAGTTTAATGACATCCATGGTGGCCATGGCCAGTCCGGCTCCGTTGACCATGGCCCCGATATTTCCATCCAACCGGATATAATTGAGATGGTATTTTTCGGCCATCAGTTCCAGTGGATCTTTTTCCCGGGTGTCTTCGAGGGCCAAGAGCTCCTTTTGCCTGAAAAGGGCGTTTTCATCCAGGGTAATTTTTCCATCCAGGGCGTACACCTTTCGATCTTTTGTAAACACCAGGGGATTAATTTCCACCAAGGAGCAGTCCAGGGTCATGAACACCTTGTATAACTTGGCCATTACAGACATCAGCCCGGGCATGGCGCCCGGGGGAGGCGGTGGATCCAGGGTATAGAGCAGGTTCCTCGCATAATGAGGCATCCAACCGGATACCGGATCAATGTGCTCTTTTTGGATAACCCCTGAAGACCGGGCGGCCTGGGTTTCTATTTCCGTGCCCCCGGCCTGGCTGAAGAGCATGGTAGGACAGGCGGTGTCCCTGTCCACCACCATGCTGAGGTAGAATTCACTGTCCACCTCTACCCTCTCTTCAATGAGGATCTGATTCACCACCACGCCTTCAGGACCGGTTTGTGCCGTTCTCAGCGGTTTTTCCAGCATGGCCTCGGTGGCGGTTACCACCTCGTAGGGATAATGGACCACTTTTACCCCCCCCGCCTTTCCCCGTCCCCCTGCATGGATCTGTGCCTTCACCACCCAGGGTGGCCCGTTTATGATCTGGGTTACCTTGTTGGCCTGATCCGCAGAGGTCACCAACTGGCCGTTGGGGATGGGTATCCCTGATTTCATGAAGATATCTTTTGCCTGATATTCATGCAACTTCATTAGATTATTGCTCCTCGTAAAGTTCCCTGCGCCATTAGATTTCGCAAGGGGGGATGATGTCGCGGA